>JBEDKX010000049.1:0-5937 GCA_041171965.1 Pseudomonadota bacterium
CAATCGGCACGCAGTGCAATGCATAACGAACAAAATTTTAGCTAGACACTCATTCATTAATTGGAATAAACCCATGAGCATAGAAGTCAGAAATATCCGAAAAAACTTTGGCAGCTTTAGTGCATTGAATGATGTTAGCCTTGATGTGCCTAGCGGCGAGCTAGTGGCTTTGCTTGGCCCTTCTGGATGCGGAAAAACAACGCTGTTACGCATTATCGCTGGCCTGGAAAGCCCCGATTCTGGCAGCATACATTTTCATGGTGAAGATGCTACCGCACGCCAAGTACGTGAGCGCGAAGTGGGATTTGTATTTCAGCATTACGCATTATTTCGCCATATGACGGTGTTTGAAAATGTGGCTTTTGGCTTGCGTGTTCGTCCAAAAGAAACGCGACCATCTGATGCAGAAATTAAAAGACGCGTACATGAACTGCTTGAACTGGTACAACTAGATTGGCTAGCTGATCGTTACCCTCCACAATTATCAGGCGGTCAACGTCAGCGTATTGCTTTGGCACGCGCTTTGGCTGTAGAGCCAAAAGTATTATTGCTAGATGAACCCTTTGGCGCACTGGATGCAAAAGTACGTAAAGAGCTGCGCCGTTGGCTGCGTCGCCTGCATGATGAATTACATATAACCAGCATTTTTGTCACGCATGATCAGGAAGAAGCGCTTGAAGTCGCTGACCGCGTGGTAGTAATTAACAAAGGCAGAATTGAACAAGTCGGCTCTCCGCAAGAGGTTTACGACCATCCAGCCTCACCATTTGTTTATCAGTTCTTGGGCAATGTAAATCAGTTCCATAGCCATATCCATCAAGGTGAGGCTAAAATTGGTGATATTGGCGTAAAAATAGACGCTCATGACAACACTCAAAATAGCACCGCATTAGCCTTTGTGCGACCGCATGATATTGAAGTTTTCAAGGAGCGACAAGGTGATAAACCGGTATTTGAGGCGGTAGTGAGTTATGTACACGCGATTGGCCCCTTGGTAAGATTGGAGCTAAAACGTGCTGATCAAGATGAGTTAATTGAGGCTGAACTCACCCAAGTGCGCTTCCAAGAGCTGGGGCTTACGCAAGGTGAACAGGTATTTGTTTATCCACGTAACGTAAGGGTATTTTTGGATAAGCCTGCCTAATATTTACCTTTAAAATCAATAACTTAAATTAATTTATTAATTAAGCACTTCAACTAACTAAAGTACTTGATAAAAGCGCTGCACCTATAATGCCAGCCTGATCACCGGAGTTTGATATTTCAACCTCAATCTTACCGCGCAATACCGGGATCAACGCTGCATTAAGGGTGGCGTGAAATACATCTGCCATTAAATCCCAAGCGTGGCTCATGCCGCCACCAATCAAAATCAAGCGAATATCCAACACTGCAACAATATTAGCGATAGCAATTGCTAAATTGACGCCAGCAAGTTCATAGGCTTTAATCGCTTCAACATCCCCTGCCCTTGCTAATCTGGCAATTGCATCAACGGCGATAGCTTCACCAGTTAAATCTTGGTAACTCAGTGCAACACCCGTAGCTGAGGCGTATTGCTCCATGCAACCATGATTTCCACAGCCACATAAGCGGCCATTAGGCACAGTAATCATGTGACCAATTTCCATTGCCATGCCATGCTGACCACCAAACGGCTGGCCATTTAAAATTAAACCACCACCAACGCCAGTGCCTAAGCCTACATAAATCAGATCTTGAATGCGTGTTTTGGCAGAAGCTTTATCGTGAGATTTTAAACTGCAAAACTCCCCATAAGCAGCGACCAGCGCATCATTTTCAACTAACACTGGTCGCTTAATCATTGCAGACAATGCGGAGCTTAAATCTACATTTAAAAGGCCAGGTAGATTAGGTGATTGCAGTATTATTTGTGTGTTAGGTGCTATAAAGCCTGGAAAACCAATACCGACAGCGCTCACATCAGGATGTTTTTTAAGCATTTCATTGATGGCATTGGCCGTGACTTCTAAAATCTTATGCCAAGCAACATCGGCTGGATTATTTTTACAGATTTCAGAAAAGTTAGCTTGAAAGCGCATATCATCAATGACTAAGCCATGATCTAAAATGCCTAGGCGCAAATTAGTGCCGCCAACATCTATGCCCATTAACATATTGATTTTGCCAGTTTGAACCATAGCATTAGTGTCGATCCGTGCGTGCAATGGCTTGTTTTATATATTGTTGCTGTGCATCACTAAGCTGCGACCAACTAAAACGCCAATGCCAATTGCCAGACGATGTGCCCGGTGTATTCATACGATGGCTAGAATCTAGCGCCAACAAGTCTTGCATAGGAATAATAGCTAAATTCGCTTTAGATTCGAGCGCCATTTCAATTAAATCATTAGGCATATCTACGTTATGCTCAGCTGAACGATAGCCATGCAAATAAGCATATAAATGATGGCGTTGCTGTTCATCTAAAGTGTTATACCAACCTACCGTCGTGTCGTTATCATGCGTTCCGGTATAAACCACGCTATTTTCTTCAATATGATGTGGTAAATATGGATTATCTTCAGTGCCGCTGAAGGCGAACTGTAAAATCTTCATGCCAGGCAAATTGTATTTATTTCTCAAGGCATCGACTTCATCAGTAATAATACCTAAATCTTCCGCCACCAGACTTATATTGGGTAGAGCCTGTGTAATTGCGGCTAGCAAAGCATCACCAGGCGCTAATACCCATGCACCATTAATAGCGGTATTTTCATTTACCGGGATCTCCCAAGCAGCTTCCAAGCCTCTAAAATGATCGATACGCACAATATTAAATAACTCACTTTGCGTATGCATGCGAGAAATCCACCAAGCGTAGCCGTCTGCGGCCATGGCTTCCCAATCGTAATGAGGGTTACCCCAGCGCTGGCCTGTTTCAGAAAAGTAATCTGGTGGTACACCTGCTACCACGGCCATATTCTTATCTGAATCTAACTTAAATAAATGAGGTTGTGCCCAAACTTCGGCGCTATCATAAGCCACAAAAATAGGAATATCACCAAACAGGTAAACTTTTTTGGTCTCTGCATAGGCTTTTAGTTTTAGCCATTGGCTAAAGAATAGAAACTGAGTAAATTTAATTACGTCAATTTCTTGTGAAAGCTCTTTGCCAGCTTGTGTTAAGGCTTCGGCTTCTCTGTTTTTATAATGTTCTGGCCAATATTGCCAGCCAGCTTGATTTAACATATTTCGAAGTGCTAAAAATAAAGAAAAATCTTTAAGCCAATGATTATGTTTTTTGCAAAAAACAGTAAAACTTTGCTTTAGTTCTTTGTCTTCAGATTGTGAGAATGTTAAGTAAGCTTTTGCAATTAAATCTGACTTATTAGTACTTAATTCAGCAATGTCTTCTTTAGCTAATAAGCCTTGTTCTTGTAAAGCCTCTAAGCTAATAAAATCAGGATTACCAGCATGCGCGGATAAACATTGATATGGTGAATTATCCGCATGTGGCATATTAATCGGTAGCGTTTGCCAAACGCTTGCACCAATATCGGCTAAAAAATCAACAAATCGATAAGCCTCAAACCCTAAATCTCCCACATAGCTCGCATTTGGTAGCGAACTAATATGTAATAAAACACCTGTGCGGCGTTGACTTAATGGTGATGAATTAAGAAGCTGTTTCATTTAGTGCCTAGCTTAAAAATGGTGTTATTTAAAAAAGTCAGGACACAAATATTAGCTGGCCTTATCGACTAAGCTTGTCCTCTACGCATAGTGCCGGCATTATCAGCGTTGCCGCCACCTGCACTAATAGACTGATGCAACACCTCTGGTACTGGTTGCTGCAGTAGCGTGTACAAATTAATTAGATTACGTCGGTATAGCTGATCGAAACTTGCTACGCTATCGGATGAGTTGTAATCTCCAAACCACCAGAACCAGTCCGAACCTTCACAGATCGCTAACTGACGCTCACAAGCTGACAACTGAACTGCATCTAAACTAGCTTTAGTCATTACCTTGTCGAAAGTTTCTTTTGCGGCACAGAGTAAATCCCATGCTAAATTTTTATCTTTACTACCTATCCAAGTGCTAAAAGTGCCATACACCCAGCTACCTGCCGCCACTTGTGGCAAGACCGGCGCCGATAATCCCTTAATTTTGTATTCATCAGATTGATACAGGTCAACAATGTCGCTAAAAGTGCTCATTTTAATATATGGATGATTGGCTAAAGCGGCATAAAGTTCATTTAAAAAGTAATAACCATTGTATGGATAATATTCCCAAGCATTTTCACCATCTAAAATTACGCTGACGATTTTAGCTTGTTTGTTGACACCATCGCCTGATTGATGGATACGTTCAAGTGTTCGAATAAAGTCGTTCACAGCATCTGTGGCATTCATTTTGGCGTATTCAAAGCCAATTTTATCTGACAGCTGATCGTCTCTAAAAAAACATAAAATATCGTTTTTACCATTGGTGACACGATAAGGATGATATAAATATTCGTTAATATTATCAACACTTAAGTGAGATTTTAATAAGCTATTGGCGAGCACTGCCTGCCCAGTTGCAGCCCATTCCAAACCGTGCTCTGCCATTAATGATAAAGCTGCATGTGAAACGCCGCCTTCAGCCGGCCACATGCCACGTGGTTTTACACCAAATCGTGTGGCGTGTGATGTTTTGGCTGAAATGATATGTGCAACGGCACGATCCTGTCCACCAGCATATTTTACCGTTTCTGGTAAAGGTGCATCGGGCATGGCATCTAAAGTCGACTTAAAATCTAACAACAAAGGCACTATTGGATGATAGTAAGGCGTGGTTGAAATCTCAATTTGCTTGCGATCCATTAAGGCTTTATAACGCGGAATTAACTGCGTAATGGTTTCACAAATCACCTTAAATAATTGCTGACGCTCATCTAAAGTAAACAGTACACCTTTAGTCATCAAGGCTTGCACCACTTTATTGTTGCGGCGCAGACTCTCACCACACCAAGCAAGGTGATACCAAACCAATAAATCAGCTTTATATTGTGCACTTAGATAATGAAATTCATCATTAGACGTCATTGATTCTACGAGCTGATAAATTTGTAGCAAGCGTTGGTAATGCGGAAAAGGGCTCAGCATTTTTTCGTGGTGGCTTTTGAAACAACTTTGCACAACCAAGTGACATTGTTCTTGATTCAGTGCGGCTAAATCATCCTCAACTAAAAGTGCAAGTAAAGGGTCGCGAATATCATTCGTTTTAAATTGCTCACTGTAATCTTCGAGTTGATCTAACAAAATTGGCACAAAGTTAAAACTAACACGCGCAGCAGGATTAGCCTCAAGGTGATAAGCCATGTCGCTGTAATCTTTAATCGCGTGTAAATAAGTCCATGGCAGCACATATTCATTAGTGACAATGTCACGGTAATCAGGCTGATGCATGTGCCAATAAAGGTTGAGGTACAGCTTAGGGCGAGTTGACTTCAATTAAACACAACTTTCATTAAACATTAAAAATACTTTATAAGAACTTGATTTATATATCAAACCACTCTGTATAAATCTTGCCCCAACATATCCGGCGTCACCAGGGTGATGCCTTTTTCAGACACATAAAAACGTTTTGCGTCCAGGGCCAAATCCACGCCTATCTGCATGCCCTCAGGAATCACGCAACCCCGGTCTATCACGGCATTTTTTAATACCACGTGGCGATTCACAGTCACTTTAGGCAGAATAACCGTGCCTTCAATCTTGCAATAACTGTGCACGCGCACGTCCGAAAACAACACCGAACTGTCTACCGTGGATCCGCTGATTAAACAGCCACCGGACACCAATGAATCGGTGGCGCAGCCGGCACGCCCTTGCCCGACACGTCCGCCACGACGAGGCCGAGACGGTGCGCCTCGTCGATCATCGCCTTGAGCTCGTCGGGCGAGCCGCAGCGCGACGAGGC
>JBEDKX010000050.1:0-8302 GCA_041171965.1 Pseudomonadota bacterium
ATATTATTCGTGCCATTAAAAAAGGCACCGGTGAACTTGAAGGGGTGAACTACGAAGAGATTCGCTACGAAGGCTACGGTATTAACGGTGCAGCGATTATCATTGACTGCTTAACTGACAATAAACAACGCGCAGTGGCCGATGTTCGCCATGCGCTCACTAAGTTTGGCGGAAATTTAGGTACCGACGGCTCTGTGGCTTTTATGTTCAAACATTGTGGTAGCTTGATTTATGAGCCAGGCACCGATGAAGATAAAGTGATGGAAATTGCGCTTGATGCGGGTGCAGAAGATGTGGTGACGGATGAAGACGGCAGTATTGAAGTGATTACCCCGCCAAATGATTTTTTAACGATAAAAGAAGCAATGGAAGCCGCTGGCTTAAAAGCAGTGTTGGCCGAAGTGACCATGAAGCCAAGCATTGAAACAGTGTTTACTGGCGACGATGCAGTAAAAATGCAAAAAATCTTAGATGCGTTAGAGGATTTAGATGACGTGCAGGATGTCTACACCACAGCGGTCATTGAAGAGTAATGACAAGATAAGTGGCCCTTACTGCAATCATCACGCCGGCGATTAGAATCCTAGGCATCGACCCCGGTCTGCGCATCACAGGTTTTGGTGTCATTGAAAAAGTAGGTGAAAAAATCACCTACATTGCTAGTGGTACGATTAAAACGGCGAGTGGTAAAAAAAATGTAATTGAAGGCGAAGATGACCGAGAAGAACTACCTGCGCGCTTAAAAATTATATTGGATGGGCTATTTGAAGTGATTGATACGTACCAGCCCAACCAAGTGGCAATTGAGAAAGTATTTGTTAATGTGAACCCGCAATCGACCTTGTTATTAGGCCAAGCCCGTGGTGCAGCAATTAGTGCTGCGGTTATTCGCAATTTAAGTGTCGCAGAATATACGGCATTACAGGTCAAGCAGGCGGTGGTTGGCAATGGCCATGCGCAAAAAGAGCAAGTACAAGAAATGGTCAAGCGCTTACTTAAATTGCCAGCGGTACCTAAGCCGGATTCTGCTGATGCTTTGGCCTGTGCGATTTGTCATGCGCACGGTGGACAAGGTTTGGGTCGGCTAGCAACTGCTGGCTTTCGTGTAAAAGGTGGTCGGCTAATATAATGACAACGCAATGATAGGAATAAAATGATCGCTCAGTTAACCGGTGTACTCATAGAGAAAAATCCGCCGCAGATTGTGCTTGATGTGCATGGCGTAGGCTATGAAGTTGAAGTGCCTATGAGCACGTTTTATAACTTGCCGGAGCTGGGTCAATCGATTAAGTTGCTTACCCAGTTTGTGGTGAGAGAAGATGCACAGTTACTGTATGGCTTTGGTTCAAATCATGAGCGTATGGCGTTTAGGCAGCTAGTTAAAGTGAGTGGCATTGGTGCGAAATCAGCGTTAGTCATATTGTCCGGGCTTTCAGTCGATGAGCTTGGCCATGCTATTCAGTCACAAGATACGGCCTTGCTCACCAGAATTCCTGGCATAGGCAAAAAAACTGCAGAGCGCATGTTGCTAGAATTACGTGATAAATTTAACTTTACCAGCTCAGCCACTTCAGCGGCAGGTGCGACTCAGGCGGGCCACACTAGCGATATTTTAAATGCCTTAGTGGCCTTAGGCTATAACGAGCGCGAGGCTGGCCTAGCGGTAAAGGGATTAGCTAAAGACATCAGCGTTTCTGAGGGAATTAAGTTGGCTTTGAAGAGCTTCTCTAAAAACTAACGTCATTCAATATAGCCATGATTAACACCAACCAAATCGCCCGTATCGCCCTCATAGCCTTGCTTATTATTGGCTGTGCGACGGTGTTAATGCCATTTATGGCGGCTATTTTATTTGCCACTATTATTTGTTTGTTCACCTGGCCGCTCTATCATCGTATCTGGCTTCGTTTGGGTAAGCGCGACACCTTAGCCGCCATGGTAATGACCATACTCTTATTGGTCTCGCTCATTCTACCCATGGCTTATTTGGTGGTTAATTTGGCTGATTCTGCGGCAAAAGTGTTTGATGAGCTAAGCTATGCATTGCAGAATATTCAACCGCATGCACCGGCGTGGATGCGGAATTTTCCGCTAATTGGTGGTCAGGTAAGTGATTCTTGGGAACGTATAGCAGTCAGTCATGAAGAGTTGATGAAATTACTAAGTCAATATTACGAGCCTATGAAAAGGTTAAGTTTAGATGCCGCACAGCTGGTACTAAGCGGCTTTTTGCAGTTGTTATTAGTGGTGTTTGCTGCCTTCTTTTTTTATCGTGATGGCGTGCGCTTGTCTAAAAGTCTCATTGCAATCGTCCGTAGACTGGGTGGTGAATTGGGTGAAGAAATGCTTAATTTATCTTGCAACACGGTCAAAGGCGTCATGCTCGGCATTTTTGGCACAGCGTTGGCGCAGGCGGCAGTCGCTTTGGCTGGATTTTTAATCGCTGGTGCGCCCATGCCATTTATACTCGCGTTTCTGACATTTTTCTTATCTATTATTCCTGTCGGGCCGCCCTTAGTATGGGGTGGCGCGGCAGTGTGGTTATATAATCATGGCGATCATGGTTGGGCAATATTTATCGCACTATATGGTTTTCTGGTCATTAGTACGGTAGATAATGTAGTCAAACCTATCCTTATCAGCCATTCCTCACATTTACCCTTACTACTGGTGTTATTAGGCGTACTTGGTGGTGCGCTGACTTTTGGCTTCGTCGGGATTTTCCTAGGCCCGACCTTACTGGCGGTAGGTTTAACCTTAGTGAGCCATTGGATTGCTTTGCAAAAAAGGAAAGTGCATGAAACGCTATGATAGAAACTGATCGCCTCATTGCACCTGATGCTGAAAGCCCACGTGAGGAAGCGTTAGAACGCGCACTGCGTCCTAAACTGCTAGACGAATATGTCGGCCAAGAAAAAGCACGCAGCCAGTTAGAGATATTTATTAACGCCGCGCGTGGTCGCAGTGAGCCACTAGATCATGTGTTGTTATTTGGCCCGCCAGGTTTAGGAAAAACCACTTTAGCGCATATTATTGCCAAAGAAATGGGCGTCAATATGCGGCAAACCTCCGGACCAGTGCTAGAGCGGGCCGGTGATTTAGCTGCACTGCTGACTAATCTTGAGCCTAACGATGTACTTTTTATTGATGAAATCCATAGGCTTTCACCAGTGGTTGAAGAAATTTTATATCCGGCAATGGAAGATTACCGGCTGGATATTATGATAGGTGAAGGTCCTGCGGCTAGGTCTGTGCGTTTAGATCTGCCGCCATTTACCTTAATCGGCGCAACCACGCGCGCCGGTATGCTGACTAATCCCCTGCGTGATCGCTTCGGTATTGTGTCGCGTTTGGAATTTTATACATCTGAAGAATTAGCGCGTATCGTGCAACGCAGTGCCGGTTTGTTGGAGGTGGAAATGGTCGATACTGGAGCCTTTGAAATTGCCAAACGCTCACGAGGTACGCCGCGTATCGCCAATAGATTACTACGCCGTGTACGCGATTATGCGCAAGTGAAAGGCGATGGTACGGTGTCTGCCGGCGTAGCCGATGCTGCCCTGAAAATGCTGGATGTAGATCGACTTGGCTTTGATGTAATGGATAGAAAACTGCTTTTAGCGGTCATGGAGAAGTTTAATGGTGGTCCCGTTGGCTTAGATAATTTAGCCGCAGCAATTGGTGAAGAGCGCGAAACCATAGAAGATGTGCTGGAGCCTTATTTGATTCAGCAAGGTTATTTAATGCGTACACCACGCGGTCGTGTCGCTACCAGCTTGTCATATCAGCATTTCGAAATGGCGATGCCGAAACATTTAAGTGGTGAGGATTACTAGCTTTGCATAAGACTGGCTTGTATCAGTCTGAGTTGAATAAGACTGTCTTTAATCGCAGCTTATTCGTTTGGCCAATTCGCGTCTATTACGAGGATACCGATAGCGGCGGTGTGGTTTATCACGCTAATTATTTGAATTTTATGGAACGTGCCAGAACCGAATGGCTGCGTGCGCTTGGTTTTGAGCAAACCGAACTTAAAACAGCGTTAGGCATAATATTTGTGGTGCATAGCATGACGCTAGGTTTTAAAAGCCCAGCCCATTTTAATGACATGCTGGCGGTTAATAGTCAGTGTATTAAAATGGGGTATGGCAGCATGGAGTTTTTGCAAACGATTACGCGTAATGAGCAAGTGTTGTTGGAAGCAACGGTCAAACTAGCTTGCGTGGACACGGTTAATTTTAGGCCAACAGGCATACCGAATGCCGTTAAGCAGGCAATCAGTACGAGCATTAATGAATAATACTGTTCATTAATCAAAGAACGAATATCCAATAAAACAAAACGTGGAGCAATTATGGCTGTAGCCGTCGACAATGACATGTCAATTTTCTCGCTAGTAGCGGGCGCTAGTCTGCCAGTGCAATTGGTGCTGCTGGTTTTAATCATCACCTCACTATTTTCTTGGTGGTATATTTTTATAAAATTAGCCACAATTAAACGTGCAGAAGCCAGCGCTGACGATTTCGAAAATTCGTTTTGGACAGGTGGCGACTTAAATAAACTATTTGAAAGCCTCACCGCTGGTCGTAAAAAAGCACAGGGTATGGCGAGTATATTTGAAGCTGGTTTTAAAGAGTATGCACGACATAAACAACAGCCACGTATGGAAATTTCCGATGTGATGGAAGGCTCACGGCGCGCCATGCGTGCCGCCTATAACCGTGAGTTAGATGATCTTGATGCACATCTACCGTTTTTAGCTTCAGTCGGTTCTGTTAGCCCATATATCGGCCTATTTGGCACGGTGTGGGGCATCATGAATGCCTTTAGAGGTCTGTCTAATGTTGCGCAAGCCACGCTTAGCCAAGTGGCACCTGGTATTGCAGAAGCGCTAGTAGCAACTGCTATTGGTCTGTTTGCCGCTATTCCTGCGGTCATTGCTTACAATCGTTTTGCCTCAAGCGTAGACCGACTTTCAGTACGCTACGAAAGTTTTATGGAAGAGTTTACCAACATCTTGCAGCGCAAATCATAAAGGGTAAACGCGATGTCACGCACACGTAAACGCCGCTTAATGAACCAAATCAATGTCGTGCCTTATATTGATGTCACGCTAGTATTGCTGGTCATTTTTATGGTGACCGCGCCTATGACTAACCCTGGTGTCGTTGATTTGCCCAAGGTTGGACAAGCACTAAAGCAACCACAGTTGCCGCCAGTAGTGTTGACGGTAAAGTTAAATCATAAAATTGAGCTAGACAACAAGCCAATGCCACGCGATGAATTATTGTTGGCGGTACGCAACGCACTGGCTAAATCACCAGAACGTTCAGTGGTGATTGCGGCAGATAAAAATGTGAAGTACGACGATGTGATTAGTGTGATGGATCTGCTCAAGCAAAATAAAGTAGACAAAGTGGGGCTTTTATTAGCGCCGGCCTCGTAGCTTCCATTAAAAACATGATTAGAAAGTACGAAAAAGAAATCTCTTGGAAAGCCGGCGCTTATGCGATTGGCGTGCATTTGGCTTTGCTGGTGGCGCTATTGATTTCATTTAATTGGAAAGCCGCGCATCCGGTACTTAATATTGCTGAAGTAGAGTTGTGGGATAGTTTGCCTACCGCTGTGCAAAAACCAATGCCAGCGCCGGTGGTCGAAGAGCAAGTTAAGCCAGCGACTACAGTAGATGAAACACCAAAACCAGCGCCTGTTGTTGAAGAAAAGCCAACTGAACCTGAGGTTGATATTGCGCTAGAAAAAAAGAAAAAAGAGCTTGTTCAAAAAGAACTTATTAAAAAAGAACTAGATAAAAAAGCATTGGCTAAAAAAGAGCTTGAGCAAAAAAAACTTGATGAGCAGGTTAAAAAAGATAAAGCACTAGAGCAAAAAAAACAACTTGATGCACTGAAGGCAGAAGTCAGTAAAGATAAGATGCACTAAAAGCGGAAGTCAGTAAAGATAAACCAATCAAGAACAACACGGCCGATGCATTGAAAAAGTTACAACAAGAAGCGTTAGCGGATGATAAATCTGAAGGCGATAAGCAGGCCGTTTCGGCTAAAGCCTCCGCTAATGCAGGCGTTGTTGGCGATGCTATTAATAAAATTCAAGCCAAAATTCGTGGCAACGTGAATAAAGCTTTGTGTAGAGAAGGTAATCCGGAGTTGAGGTTTGACATTGCTTTACTGCCAACAGGTCAATTAAGTGGCAGTCCTAAGTTGGTTAAAAGTAGTGGCAGTGCTGCCTGCGACGAAGCGGTAGAGCGTGCCATCATGGCTTCAGATCCTTTACCATTGCCAGCTGACAGCTCACTTTTTGCACAATTTAGAAATCTTAAGTTGAAGTTTCGACCTAATGATTAGTTGCAGCGATTAAACGAAACATGACTAGCTAGATTAATGAAGATTTTGTAAAAAAGTGTAAATCGAGTGCTATCAACAAGAGGATGCAGTAAAATCAAACATAATATTGACCAGTTAACGCTCATTAAATACATTTGATTGCTTATGAATATGCCCACTTTTACAAAAACAATCAGCTCCGTCATGTTGTTACTCGGTTTGTGCCTAGTTTCAATTGCGAATGCCGCTTTAGAAATTGAAATTAGCGGCGGCAGTGCCCAGCAGGTGCCAGTGGCCATTGTGCCATTTGCACAGGCTACCACGGCAAATCAAGAAAATATCAGCGCAATTATTAGCGCAGATTTACGCCGCAGTGGTTTGTTTCGTGTGCTGGAAACTGGTGGTGTGGTGAGTCGCCCCAGCGATATAGCGCAAATTAAATATTCAGAATGGGCCGCTTTACAGGCGCAAGCAATGGCGGTTGGCGTTGTAGAAACGCTGCCAGGCAATCGCCTTAAAGTGACTTTTCAGTTGGCAGATGTGCTTAAGCAAACGCAATTAACTGGCATGCAATATAACATTGCACCTAACCAGCTTAGAGCCACAGCCCATAAAATTGCCGACGTCATTTATCAAAAGCTCACGGGTGAAACAGGTATCTTTGCTAGCCGCATTGCTTATATTAATAAATCTAATGGACGCTATGCTTTGCGCATAGCGGATGCTGATGGCGCTAACCCGCTCACAATGGTGTCATCAAAAGAGCCTATTATTTCACCGGCATGGTCGCCAGATGGTAGCAAAATCGCTTATGTATCTTTTGAGAAGAAAAAGCCGATTATATTTGTGCAAAGCTTAAGTGGTCAGCGTACAGTGCTTGCTAATTTTAAGGGTAATAACAGCGCGCCGGCATGGGCCCCAGATGGTAATAAGCTGGCGATCGTACTCACTTATGGCGCTAACTCTCAGGTTTACACCATTAATGCCGATGGTTCTGGCTTGCAGCAGATCACTAAAAGTAGTGCAATTGACACTGAACCTACTTGGTCTAACGATGGGCAATGGATCTATTTCAGTTCAGATCGTGGTGGAAAGCCGCAAATTTATAAAGTATCATCTAGCGGTGGCGAGCCGCAGCGTGTGACATTTGAAGGTGCTTATAATGTGAGCCCGCGTTTTTCACCGGACGGTAAATCACTCGCGATGATACGCAATGATGGCGGTAAATTTCGCGTGGCATTACAAGATTTAGCCAGTGGCCAAGTACAAATATTAAGTGAAGGTTCACAGGATGAATCACCAAGTTTTGCGCCAAATGGCCGCATATTGCTTTACGCAACAAGGACTAGTGGTAATGGTACTCTAGCCGCAGTGTCGGCAGATGGGCGAGTCAAGCAAGCTTTGAGCGAATCAGGTGGTGATATACGCGAGCCAGCTTGGGGACCTTTACAACATTAGTTTGATTAAGTATAAAACCTAGACTTAAATTTTAGGCATTAACTGTTAACTTATTATTTTAAAATAAATTTTTAGTGTTATTTTTACATTATTTTACAGGAGAGCAATATGAACAAAACGAAATTAAATACAAAGCTACTTAGTGGATTAGCCTTAGCAGTATTATTAAGTGCTTGTAAAAGTACACCTATGGTTGAGAAGCCAGCTTCAGTTGTGGACAAGAGCCCAGCTGCAGTAACTAAACCAGCAGATGCGTCTGCAGACACTTCTGCGGTTAAAGAATTGTCTGTTGATGGCAATGCCACTGGTGGCAACAATCCATTAAAAGACCCAAGCAATATTTTATCAAAACGTAATATCTATTTTGATTTTGATAGTGATGCGGTTAAAGCTGAGTTCCGCCCGATGATAGAAGCGCATGCAAAATATTTAATTGCAAATACTGCAGCTAAAGTTGTCCTTCAAGGTAATACAGACGAGCGTGGCACACGTGAGTACAACTT
>JBEDKX010000051.1:0-7269 GCA_041171965.1 Pseudomonadota bacterium
GATTCAATCTAGGCCAAAGTATACAGATTCGACGTAACCACTATACCGTTGTTGGTCTAACGCGGCGTATGGTGTCGTCAGGCGGCGACCCGATGGTGTTCATTCCACTAAAAGATGCACAGGAAGCCCAATTCTTAAAAGACAATGATGCCATTGTGCAACAACGCCGGCGCACCACTGAAAATCCAGCTTTTAATCGCCCCAATGTGCCTGGCTTACTTAATCAAGTGATTGCTTCTCAAAGCACTAATACTTTTGTGAATGCGGTACTGGTACAGATTAAACCTGGATTTAGTGCGGAAGAAGTGGCTGAACCCATACGCCATTGGAAGCGACTGCAGGTTTACACGCGTACGCAAATGGAAAGCATTTTGGTTGGTAAACTGATCGCTACTTCAGCCAAGCAGATTGCCATGTTTCTCGTTATTTTAGCCGTCGTCAGCGCTGCCATTGTCGCCTTCATTATCTACACGCTCACCATGGGTAAAATACGCGAGATCGCAGTTCTGAAATTAATCGGCACTAAAAACCGTACGATTGCTGGGATGATTATGCAACAGGCCCTAGGTCTTGGTGTTATTGGCTTTGTGGTCGGGAAAGTAGCGGCTACATTCTGGGCACCTATCTTCCCTAAGTACGTACTGCTTGTGCCTGGCGATGCCATACTTGGCTTTTTAGCGGTCATGCTTATCTGCGTGTTGGCTAGTTTGTTGGCTATTCGTGCCGCACTTAAAGTAGACCCAGCGGAGGCTATCGGTGGCTAATCACTTATCAGAACTTAAGCAAGAGTCAAAAGGCATACACATTGAAGGCCTTCGTAAGCGTTATGGCGAAGGTGATACCGCGGTTGATGCGCTTAAAGATGTCAACATGATTGTTGCCCCCGGCGAAGTGGTCGGTTTGGTTGGGCCATCTGGATCGGGTAAAAGTACGCTGCTTAAATGTCTAGGTGCGGTGATTGAGCCCAGTGCAGGACGAATGACGTTAGGTGATCAGGTAATCTACAATAACGGTTGGCAAATTAAAGACCTACGTGCATTACGTCGAGATAAAATTGGTTTTGTATTCCAGGCACCGTATCTTATTCCGTTTCTAGATGTGACGGACAATGTCGCCTTATTACCCATGCTAGCTGGGCACCCTAATGCAGAATCTAGGCAACGCGCCCTCGCCTTATTAGAAGCACTGGATGTTGCACATCGTGCCAAAGCGATGCCATCACAGTTATCCGGTGGTGAGCAGCAAAGGGTTTCTATTGCACGCGCATTGGTCAATCGTCCCCCAGTGATACTTGCCGATGAACCTACAGCGCCACTTGATAGTGAGCGTGCTTTAGCGGTAATCCGAATCTTAAATCAAATGGCATTGCAGTACCAAACCGCCATTATTGTGGTGACCCATGATGAAAAAATCATTCCAACATTTAAGCGTATTTATCATATCCGAGACGGAAAAACTCATGAGGAAGCTGGTGAGGGTCGGGCTTTTGAGTAAGGTTGCTGTTTAAAAAAACTGGGAATATTATCTATGGGTCGAATGTACAGGTGCTGAGCGTTAAATAATATACATACACACATAACCACCTCCATTTGATTAGCCAGCCAAATTAAACGCCAAATGAAAAGCCAATTTAATTAACTTAAAGTTAGTTTAATTCTGCACTTGATGCCGCACATAAGCATCAATTTATGCCATAATCAAGAATCATTATCATTTACGAATAAGCAACTAATATCCAATGCAACTTCTATCGCAATTAAAAATCGGACAGCAAGCCATTATTTCGGCTATAGAGGCAGATGAAATATTATTTCATCGTTTATCTGCATTAGGTTTTCGCGCGGGGAAACCGTTGAGCATTATTCGCCAGGCTAATTTTAATGGGCCGCTTCAAGTGCGTTTAGGCACCACAGATGTCATCTTACGTACTGCTGAAGCAGCACGTATTCGCATTAACACGCATGCAAATTAATCACCCATGAAACGCATCGCATTATTAGGCATGCCCAATACGGGTAAATCCACTTTATTTAACCGAATTAGCGGCGCTTCTGCAAGGGTTGGTAACTGGCCGGGCATTACGGTTGATTTAATGAGTGCAAAAATTTTAATCGGTGGGCACATAGCAGAACTGATTGATTTACCCGGCATTTACGATTTGCATGGTTTTTCTGAAGACGAGCAGGTAGTCAGACATTTTTTAGCCAGCAACGCGGTAGATTTAGTGATAATTTTGCTGAACAGCTCGCAAATAGACCGTCAGCTTTCACTGGTTTTACAAATTAAAAAATTACAACTACCTTCTGTGCTTGCGTTAAATATGGCGGATGAAGCCAAGCAAACTGGTATTACCATTGATACAGTAAATCTTGCTAAAGATTTAAAAATGCCGGTGCTGCAAATCAGCGCTAAATACGGTGATGGCTTACCAAAAGCTTTACAAGCGGCCACGGCAATTATCAACCAAAATCAGCCGGCTTCTGACCCGCAGCTAATCAGCAAATTATTGCAAGAAGATAATAAAATTGAGCAGGAAATGGACGCATTGATTCAACATCACGTGCAGATTCCAACCACATTTACAGACAATACCACCGATAAGCTAGACAAAATACTGCTTCATAAATGGCTGGGCTTGCCGCTATTTTTTGCGGCGATGTTTGTATTATTCCAATTTATATTCAGCGTAGGCAAACCTTTACAAGATGGCCTAGCTTGGCTGTTACTACTATTACGCACCAGTATTCTAGAACCTATTTTCGCATCAAGCCCAGCGTGGTTGAGCGGCTTAATGCTTGATGGCGTTTACAACGGCGTATCCACCGTGGCTGCGTTTGTACCTATTATCGTATTATTCTTTTTAGTGATGGCCATGGTAGAAGATAGCGGCTATTTGTCCCGTGCGGCTTTTTTAATGGATGCGTTAATGGCTAGAATGGGCCTAGATGGCCGCGGATTTGTCATGATGCTAATGGGCTTTGGTTGCAACGTGCCGGCCTTAATGGGCACGCGCATTATGCGCTCACGCCCTATGCGCTTACTCACCATGCTGGTCATTCCGTTATCACTTTGCTCAGCTCGACTGCAAGTGTTCATCTTTATGATTACTGCGCTATTTACCGCTAAACAAGCACCGTTTATATTATTTTCACTGTATGTGATGAGCTTTTTAACCATGTTTCTGACTGCCTTACTTTTCCAAGGCCAGTACAAAAATTCAGAACCGTTTATTTTAGAGTTACCGCCCTATCGCTTTCCTACCTTGCGCCAAATCATATTGCGTGGCTGGCAAGAAGTGAAGCATTTTTTAACACGTGCCAGTAAGTTCATCGTCATCGGCGTCGTGCTGGTTTGGGCGCTGACCAACTTCCCAAGTAATGTTCCGCCAGCAAGCATCGGTACTTTTGCCGGTCAAATTGGCGTGTTATTTGCGCCTATTTTAGATCCATTAGGCATCAATAGTCAGCTTGCTATTGCTTTAATATTTGGTTTTGTAGCTAAAGAAATCGTGGTCGGTGCGCTGGCAGTGATTTACGGCTTGCAAGGTGATGCGCTAATGACACAAATGGCCACGCAGATAGATTGGGTGCAAGCCATGAGTTTTATGTTATTTACGCTGATTTATACGCCTTGCTTATCGACTATTGCCACGCTTAGAAATGAATCAAAAAGTAGCGCGTTTATGTGGCTTTCGATTGTTTGGTCATTAGCGTTGGCTTGGGTGGTCAGTTTTGTGTTTTACCAAGGTGCGCGCTGGCTGGGCTGGTAGAAATTTAGCTTAACTTCTAAACATAAAATAAACAGCGCCCATCAAGCATAACCCTGCCCACAAAAAATCCAACTTTAGTGGTTGATGCATATACAACACAGCAAATGGTACAAATACCGATAAAGTAATCACTTCTTGTAAAATTTTCAGCTGACCCAGCGACATCACAGTAAACCCCAAGCGATTGGCTGGCACCTGAAAAACATACTCCATTAAAGCAATGCCCCAACTAATTAATGCGGCAATTAACCACGGTTTTTGACTTAAGTTTTTTAGATGTGCATACCAAGCAAACGACATAAAAACGTTTGAAATAGTGAGTAACAGTATGGTTTTTAAAATGGTTGGCATGTAGGCTTAGTAACAATCAAATCAAGTAATTACTAGGCGCGATTTCGAAAACCGTATACTTAGTACGGTAGTCGTTTGCGGAGATTAACTAAAATTGCTAAACGGCTGATTCGCCAGTTTCGCCAGTACGAATACGAATAACCTGTTCTACTGCACTGACAAAAATCTTACCGTCACCAATTTTACCTGTGTGGGCAGCTTTGATAATTGCGTCCACTGCCGCGTCTACCATATCGTCAGATACGACTAACTCTAGTTTGATTTTTGGTAAAAAATCGACTACGTATTCTGCTCCACGATCAAGCTCAGTATGGCCTTTTTGACGGCCAAAACCTTTAACTTCTGTTACTGTTAGTCCATTAGCGCCTATGCTGGATAGCGACTCGCGCACTTCATCTAACTTGAATGGTTTTATGATTGCTTCAATTTTTTTCATGTTCGCCGAACTCCGTGGATGTTTTATTATAATATATTGCTAGTATTTAGAGCTTGTCTGTTTTTTGCTAAATATGAAGTCATTAAATAAAAGTTGATTAGTTTAAGTGTATCGCAAAATCTAGCTTCACTGTAATTGGATGTCGCCGATCTTTACCAAATCCCTTATGCGTAATGCGCACACCTACCGGTGACTGACGGCGCTTATACTCATTGCGGTCTATCAAACTGATAACGCGATTGACTACAGTATCGGTATAGCCCAAAGCGACAATATCCTTGCTACTCAGATCATCTTCAACATAGGCTTCAATAATAGCATCCAGCACTTCATATGGTGGCAGACTATCTTGATCTAACTGATTAGCACGTAACTCAGCGGATGGCGCACGAGTAATAATTCGCTGTGGAATTGCAGCTGAAAGCGAATTGCGATAATTAGATAACTGATATACCAAGGTCTTAGGCACATCTTTAAGCAAGGCAAAACCGCCTGCCATATCGCCATATAGCGTGCAATAACCAACCGCCATCTCACTTTTATTGCCGGTGGTAACGACAATACTGCCGAACTTATTCGACAGCGCCATCAGCAACATGCCACGAATACGCGCTTGCAGATTTTCTTCAGTGGCATCCATCGCAAGGTCTCCAAACAGTGGTGCAAGTGTCTTCAAATAGTTTTCAAACAAATCACCTATGGCAATTTCGCTATATTTTACACCTAACAGATTAGCCATTTCACGCGCATCATTTACGCTAATGTCGGCAGTAAATTCTGAAGGCATCATGACTGCATGCACCTTCTCTGCACCTAAGGCATCCACCGCAATGGCCATAGTCAAGGCAGAATCTATACCGCCTGACAAACCAAGCACTACGCCAGGAAAGCCATTTTTTTGTACGTAATCCGCTAGCCCAAGTTTCAGCGCATTGTATACCGAGGCTTCTATTGTTAAATGTGGGGTGATTAAACCTGTGATTGGCTGCGCATGATTGAATTCAGCCACGACTAAGGCTGGCTCAAATGCAGGCAATTGATGCGTCACCAACCCTTCTGCATTAAGCACAAATGAGGCGCCATCAAATACCAGTTCATCTTGGCCACCCAGCATATTGGTATAAATAATCGGCAACTGGGTTTCAAATACGCGTTTGCGTAAGACTTCTAAGCGGGCTGATTGCTTTTCCATGTGAAAAGGCGAGGCATTCAGCGTAACCAGCAACTCTGCACCAGCCAGCTTAGCCATAAGCGCTGGCTCCGACTCCCATACGTCAGCACAAATAAGTACGCCAACTTTCACACCTTGATGTTCAAACACTAAAGCTTCTTCACCCGCAGTGAAGTAACGCTTTTCATCAAATACGCTGTAATTTGGAAGTACATGTTTATGATATGTGGCGAAAATTTTACCATCCTGTAACACGGAAGCCGCATTAAAACAGCTCTCGCCAACTTGATGTGGATGCCCAACAATCACAGTGATACCAGTTAAGGCCACAGTTAATTGTTTAAGGGCTAAATCGCAGCCTTGCAGAAAATCAGTGCGTAATAGTAAATCTTCTGCTGGATAGCCACATAATGAAAGCTCAGGCGTGACTAATAAAGTGGCACCTAACTGCTTGGCCTGTTTTGCACTAGCAATGATTTTTTTGACATTACCTGCAACGTCACCGACCACACAGTTTATTTGCGCGATGGCGACTTTCATTCAAATGCTCGTAGGATTAAAGCAAAATAATCTAGCGGATTAATATGATCCACCTGCATCTTTGATGAGTTTAACAATTTCTGTACGCTGACCTTTTAGCGCATAGACTAATGCAGTTAAGCCATATTGATCTTTTGCTTTCACTTTTGCCTGATTGTCTAACAGCAATTTAACCATATCTGTTTTACCGTTATCAACCGCAATATGTAATAAAGGCGTGCCTTCAGCATCTAAACTATTCACATCAGCACCAGCTTCTATCAGCGCTTTGGCCGCTTCATATTTTGATTTTTTAACGGCCCAAGTAAGCGCAGTCCATTTTGATAAATCTTTTTGATTAATTGACGCCCCGTGCTGGGTCAGCAACTCAACTGCCGGCAAATGCCCTTCACGTGAGGCTATCATTAAGGCGGTTGTACCTAACCTATCTTGGGCGAGGATATCGACGTGATTGTCCAACAAAACAGCAATAGTCGCGACATCACCACTTTTAGCGGCGTGCATCAATACCGTTCTACCATCATCACTTTTAGTATTAGCATCTACGCCATGTTTGACCAAAACATCAACCACCTGCGAAAAGCCGGAAACCGCAGCAATACCAAACGCACTCCAACCTGCGGCATCACGCACTTTTGCATCTGCGCCTTTTTCCAATAACAATTTGACGCTAGCCACGTTGTTCTTTTTGGCAGCAAACATCAATGGCGTCCAACCACCATTATCTTTGGCATTGATGTCTGCGCCACTGCTAATTAATGCAGCAATGACAGCTACATTATCTTTACGAGCAGCATACATTAACGCGTTCAGACCATCCTCATCTTTAACATTAGCATTAGCGCCACTCGCTAATAAAGCACTCACAATAGCGACATCACCTTTTGCGGCGGCAGTCAGCAAATAAGACACATCTTCTGCGGCCAATGCTGACGATAACTGCAAAATGGCCAACATTAAAACCAGCGTAAAGCGTGTGATTAAAGTTTTCATATTATTAGT
>JBEDKX010000052.1:0-6154 GCA_041171965.1 Pseudomonadota bacterium
GTCACAGGTAGAGATTTACCATGCACCATGCGTATCATTTGATCAATTTTTCTAAATCCCGCTGGCACCCCTTTAAGCGACCAACCTACTGGCACGCCATCATCAGCAATAATGACCACTTCATCTTCCATCACATAAGTTTTCTTGGTATCAATCTTGGGCTGAAACCAATCTAAGTCAACGGTATCCATTAAGCCTATCTGATTAAATACAATGCTCTCTATTATCTCATTGCGACTATTAAGCATAACAGACTTTAATAATAAGCCATATTGTGCGTCTACCCAAAAGCGATAACTATACCTCAGCGTATCTTTAGGGTCTAAAAATAACATTTGTGCTGCGCGTCCAGCCACACGGTCAGGCTCACCAGCTCGCAATGAATAACTTTGTTTGATAAGATCCAAGTTGGTTGGCAAAGAACATATTTTGGCCATGTCGTTTTTCAATCACAACATTCTTGTTTTTCGGATTAAATATCGTTAAATCACCACCTTGGCTAAACACTTCTCTCGGGGTGTTATCAAGCACCACGTTTCGTGCAAATTCACCCTGGCCATTAAACATGTGTGTGATTTGAATTGGCTTGGATTGTGTGCCCGCCTGATAGTAAAAAATACCTTGATAGCTCAATGCATGAGCTGCCACCGCTGCTTTTTGTAACACTTGCCACATATCTTCATCCGCATTGGCTTGCGCATTAATACTAGTTAGCAATGAGAATAGTAGGCTAAAAATAGCACATAAGCTTGTCGGTAACCTTTGTTTTATTAACGCCACTAGTAACTCACGGTTTGAATATAATAAGCGCTAGCCGAAGGTGCTGATGCTTGATGGGCATTAAGATATTCTGTAGGAATTCCTTCGTCTGCAGCAACTCCTTTGCTAACATCGGCTTGTGCAACTTCCATAGGCGCTAGCTCGTTATTATTATGAGTCTGCTGATTTAACAACATAAAACCAACCACCATGACTGCAGCGAAAGAAGCGGCTATCGCCCATGAAGTTGGTAGCTTATTTGCATGCTTAACATGTGAAATCTGATCAACTAGCGCAGTATTCGGTGACAATACTGTTGGTTCAATTTGAATTTTTTGCATTAAGTTCTGTTTAAACTGCTGACTTAGCACAGCGTTACCTCTCATGGCGTCACCAATTAAATTGTACTGACTCCACGCTTGCGCCGCATCTTTATTTTTTAACATTGCGTTGATTATATGTGCAGCGTCTTCAAGTGCAATCTCATCATCGAGTAAAGCTGATATTTGTTCGTTCATTACTAGCTCCTAAATCTTATACTTTGTTACGTTATTGTTCATGACAGCACTTAATGCTGAATTTACTACCAGCGTTTGTTATCGTTGGTATCTAGCAACGGCTTCAATTTGAGCGAAATAGTTTCACGTGCTCTAAAAATACGTGAGCGTACCGTGCCTATCGGACAGTTCATCATAGTTGCAATTTCTTCGTAACTAAAACCTTCCAACTCACGTAGCGTAATAGCGGTGCGTAATTCTTCAGGCAAACTAGCTACCGTATCATTGACCGTTTGTGCAATTTCCTTGGTCATCAAGGCTGTTTCTGGTGTTTCCATGGTGCGCAACTCGCCACCACTATCAAAATTTTCAGCATCTTCAAGTTCAATATCGGTACTGACAGTTGGTCTACGACCTAAAGAAACTAAGTGGTTTTTTGCAGTATTGATGCCAATACGATATAACCATGTATAAAAAGCGCTGTCGCCACGAAAGTTAGGAAGGGCACGATAAGCTTTAATAAACGATTCTTGAACCACATCCTCTATTTCGGTTTGATCACGAATCATGCGTGACAATAATCGACCTAGTTTTCGTTGATACTTATCTACCAACATACCAAATGCACGCTTATCACCTCGCTGTGCAAGGAGCACAAGCTCATGGTCAATTTCTCTGTTACCTGCTGCTGGAGTCTCGGCCACTTTGGTCAATGTCTCTGTAGGAATAATGTTAATCTCATTTTTTTCACCGCTGTTTTTTTCACTGATCGAAGTATAACCTAGCGAACAAGGCTGCATAAAGCTTAATTGTGCAAGTTGCTGAATTTTTATGGTGTATATCATCGGATTTTCCTAACCGTCGTTATAAATTTAGAATTTATTTATTTGAAACATTTGTCAACACTGATGCATTGTTTCTGTTGCCTTTTATCATGACAGATATACACTCTTAAAAGTTCATTGCAAACACGTTATATAACCCTTTTATTGAAAATGATATTTAATAAATATGCAACAATTTGATGTTTTAATTATAGGCAGTGGCCTCGCTGGCCTATCTCTAGCATTACGCACCGCGGCAGACAAAAAAGTATGTTTAGTCAGTAAGCGCAGTATTAATGATACTGCCAGCAATTGGGCACAAGGCGGAATTGCTGCAGTCTTAAATAATGAAGATTCTATTGAAGCACACATCCAAGACACCCTAATTGCTGGTGGCGGATTATGCGACTCGGCTGTCACAAAGATAGTCGCTGAACAAGGCAAGCAAGCCGTAGAGTGGCTGATTGAACAAGGCGTAGGATTTACCCGTGAGCAAGATAACAGTGGCTACCATTTAACCCGAGAAGGTGGGCACAGTCATAGGCGCATTATTCATGCAGCGGACGCCACGGGCCATGCGGTACAAATTACTTTATCAGAAAAAGTTAAACAACATCCCAATATCACTGTGATGGAAAATCATATCGCAGTAGATTTAATTACTACGCGCAAGTTCGGCAATAAAAAAATAGAATCTAACGATGACAACGCCTGCCTAGGGGCCTATGTACTAGACAATAACACAGGCAATGTAATGACCATCGCCGCGCAAAATACTATTTTAGCCACTGGTGGCGCAGGTAAAGTTTACCTGTACACCACTAATCCAGATGTTAGCACTGGTGATGGCATTGCCATGGCTTGGCGTGCAGGATGTCGTGTGGCCAACATGGAATTCATACAATTTCATCCAACCTGCTTGTTCCATCCGCATGCAAAATCATTTTTAATCAGTGAAGCCGTGCGTGGTGAAGGCGGTTTATTAAAGCTGGCAGATGGCACACGATTTATGCCTGAGCATGATATTCGCGAAGAGCTTGCACCAAGAGATGTAGTCGCTCGCGCCATAGACTTTGAAATGAAAAAACGTGGCTTAGATTGCGTTTATTTAGATATTTCGCACCAACCTTTAACGTTTATTGAAGAACACTTCCCTAATATCTACAAACGATGCTTAGAATTAGGCATTGATATTAGTAAAACGCCGATTCCTGTAGTGCCGGCAGCGCACTACACTTGCGGCGGCGTGATGACTGATGACAAAGGTCGCACTGACATTAAAAATTTATATGCCATTGGCGAAACTGCCTGTACAGGCTTACATGGCGCTAATCGGCTAGCCAGCAACTCATTGCTAGAATGCTTGGTGTTTGGCCAATCTGCCGCTAAAGATATATTGGAGCAAGCAAACAAGCCCTCACCTCAACTACCTTCCTGGGATGAAAGTCGCGTCACTGATGCTGACGAAGAAGTACTCATCACCCATACATGGGATGAGCTACGCCGCTTTATGTGGAATTACGTGGGTATTGTGCGCACTGACAAACGCCTTAGCCGCGCCTTGCATCGCATCCATATGTTGCGTGATGAAGTGTATGAGTTTTACAGCAATTTTAAAGTGAGCAATGACTTAATCGAGCTGCGCAATCTATTGCAAGTAGCTGAATTAATTGTAGAAAGCGCCATTTCACGTAAAGAAAGCCGAGGCTTACACTACAGCAAAGACCACCCAACGGCTGAGCTAGAACCAATACCAACAGTACTGGAGCCATCTAATTACTACAGCCTACTGGACCGTGGAGATGGTGGCAGGAATAAACAGTAATGTTACAGGTTCGACCAGCATTTATTTGCATATTCTTGTTTTTTTCACCGTTAAGTCATACGCAAAATTCATCCAACATAAGCAGCAGTTATACTTCAAACAAAACATATACTGTCAGCTACATTTATGATGGCGACACAGTAAAATTACGCGAACTAGAAGCCTATGATTCAGCCGATGAACTTAAGCTGCGACTTACAGATATTGACGCCCCTGAACGCAACCAAGCTTTCGGGTTAAAAGCACGACGTGCACTGATTAAGCTCTGCTACGGTAAAAATATCATTGCGACAGTCAAATTATCAGGCACTGATAAATACAATCGCGCATTAGGTAGATTGCGATGCAACAACATCGACGCAAGCTTATACTTAGCAGAACGTGGATTAGCTTGGCATTACGCTCAATATTCCAGTGATGTTGAAATTTACAAAGCCGCCCAAAACGCCCGCCGCTTAACGCTAGGACTTTGGGCTGATGACAACCCAATACCACCTTGGGTTTGGCGACATCAGCATCTATATTAAAACTAGATTACAACTGGCCTAGCCAAATTCGCATCACTAATCAATATAATAAAAATACAAAACTAGCTTTAATCATAATCTTACGTATAATGCATTCTCCCTATGCCAACCAATCAGCGTAGCGGTCTTTTCACATTAATCTTCTTGATGTTCAAATCACGTGAATGATTATTATTTTGCCTTCCTCGATTGGTGTTGCTTCATAAGTAATAGGTAGGCTTACATTTCCAAGCTGGAGCTTTACTTTGACAATTGAAACAAATCTATCAACAGAACAAACATCTTCTGTAGAAACAAACACACCTCACATTATTAGCACAGTAAGTTTTAACGAACTTGGCCTTGCTGAACCGATTTTACGCGCGATTATCGACGCGGGTTACACTTCACCAACGCCGATTCAAGCGAAAGCTATTCCACTAGTCTTGAGTGGCGGCGATTTACTGGCAGGCGCACAAACTGGTACGGGCAAAACTGCTGGCTTCACGCTACCAATTTTACATTTACTAAGCCAAAAACCTTTAGCAGAAGTTGCTAAAGGTCGCCCACGCTGCTTAATGCTTACGCCTACGCGTGAGCTTGCGGCGCAGATTGAAGAGTCTGTAAAAACTTATGGTAAATATTTACCACTGACTTCTACGGTGATTTTTGGTGGTGTAAACGCCAATCCACAAATTGCACGCTTGAAAAAACCACTGGATATTTTAGTCGCCACGCCTGGTCGTTTGCTAGATCACGCAAATCAAAGAAATGTAGATTTATCAGGTGTTGAAATTTTGGTGCTAGATGAAGCTGACCGTATGCTAGATATGGGCTTTATCCGCGATATTAAAAAATTACTTGCGATGCTACCTAAACAACGTCAGAACCTATTGTTCTCAGCTACATTTTCTGACGAAATCAAAGGCTTAGCAGATGGTTTATTGCACAATCCCGGCTTTGTTGAGGTGGCGCGCCGCAATACCGCTTCCGAGTTGGTTGAACAAACCGTACACATGGTTGCGCAAACGCATAAACGTGAATTAATGAGCTACCTGATTAAGCACCACGATTGGAAGCAGGTATTGATTTTCACCCGCACCAAACATGGTGCGAACCGCCTCGCTGAAAAACTGATTAAAGATGATATTCAAGCCGCTGCGATTCATGGTAACAAAAGCCAAGGCGCGCGTACTAAGGCGTTGACACAGTTTAAAGACGGCACTATGCGCGTATTGGTGGCCACAGATATTGCCGCCCGCGGCTTAGATATTGACCAATTACCGCAAGTGGTCAATTTTGAATTACCAAATGTGCCAGAAGATTATGTGCATAGAATTGGCCGTACTGGCCGCGCAGGCAGTAGCGGTGCAGCAGTTTCTTTAGTAGACCGCGAAGAGTTAAAGCTACTAAAAGATATTGAAAAGCTGATCAAACGTGAGATTCCAAAAGTACATGTAGAAGGCTTTACGCCAAACCCAAATCCTGAAGCTGGAGCACCACGCGAACCACGTCAACCGCATGGCAGACCACCACGTGGCGGACAAACACGCAACGCAGCAGGTGCGGGTCAAAATGTAGGCCGAAATAGTAACCAGCCTCGCGGTCAATCTCAAGGCAGAAACCAATCTGCGCCACATGCAGATGGCAGACCAGCGCGAGATAATGCCCGTAGCGCTAGACCGGCAAATAGTCAGCCTAGAGATGGCCAAGGTAATTCATCACGCGGCGACTCACAAAACA
>JBEDKX010000053.1:0-5715 GCA_041171965.1 Pseudomonadota bacterium
TCCAGTACCAGTAAGTAAAGCAGCTCTAGCTGCCAAAAGCGCCGCACCAACCATGCCGGCATCGCCGCCAATAACAGCCACGCTGCCAAATGACCCTTTGTGCGCATCATTTTTACGTGCTGCTAGCGCCGGCTGAAACATACTTTTAACGAGTAAGTTTGAATGATTTTGCTTAGAGTTAATGATAGCTCAACCTTAAATTAAATTGAATTTAACGCACGATATATCGTATATTTAATTGCACTTTCTGAGACCCATTATAACTATTAGTTTGCAATTGATAGGCGGCTTGAATATGGCTGCCGAAAAAATCTGCATGATTGAAATAGATCGCATCAATGATTGCTGGTACGCCTTTAGCATCTTTATTCGACATGGATTTTAAGCTAAGTTTTAAATGTTTTTCAGCCAACACACGCTGATTCACCACTTCAAATTCATCGTAAAACAAAGGCGGCGCAAATCCTTGCCCCCACACTTGGGTTTCTAAGGTTTGTGCGATGGGAAATGTCATATCGGCACTATTCAAGCTACCATCCACCTCAAGTATTGATTCTAATTCGGCTTCGGTAATCAAGCTTTTAACCACAAGCTCAAAGCCTAAATTGAATCTTTCAAAATCTTCCTGCTTAATCGTTAGGCCAGCAGCCATGGCATGTCCGCCAAACTTAGCGATCAAATCTGGTTGATGCTTACTGAGTAGATCCAGCGCATCGCGAAGATGTAAACCAGCAATAGATCGTCCAGAGCCTTTTAGTAAGCCAGCGCCAGCATCGGCAAATGCGATTACTGGTCTATGGTAACGCTCTTTTATGCGCGAGGCTAAAATACCAATCACGCCTTGATGCCAATCAGTTTGATACATGCTGATAGAAAATTGATTAGCGACATCAATATCATCCAGCGAGATATTGGCACTATCTTGCATGTCCGCCTCAATATTGCGACGCTGTGAGTTTAACTCATGTAATTGTTGCGCTATTTTTGTGGCCTCAAGTTCAGTTTCAGCCAATAAACATTGTATGCCTAGCCGCATGTCATCTAGCCTGCCGGCCGCATTTAAACGTGGTCCTACATAAAAACCCAAATCCTGCGCATTAGTTGCTGAGGCTTGCCGGCCACTTACCCGCAATAAGGCCAAAATACCTTGCGAACAAGCGCCAGCTCTAATTCTACGTAAACCCTGCTCGACTAAAATACGATTATTATCATCTAGCTTAACTAAATCCGCTACCGTACCTAACGCAACTAAATCCAGCAACTCAGTCAAATTGGGCTCAGCTTTATTCACATAAGCGCCACGTTCACGAAGCTCTGCGCGCAAGGCTAACAAACCATAAAACATGACACCGACGCCGGCTAGATTTTTACTGGCAAACTTACAGCCATGCTGATTGGGATTAATAATACAAGCCGCTTGTGGCGTTTCTTGGCCTGGCAAATGATGATCTGTCACCAACACTTGTATGCCAAGTGCATTAGCGGCCGCCACACCATCAACACTGGCGATGCCGTTATCTACCGTAATAATTACATCAGGATTTTGTGTGGCGGCCAGCGCAACTATTTCTGGGGTTAAGCCATAGCCATATTCAAAACGATTGGGTACTAAAAAATCGACAATTGCGCCGAAGGCACGCAAACCTTTAACTGCTACAGCAGTGGCCGTGGCGCCGTCTGCATCATAATCACCAATGACTAATAATTTTTTATTAGCGGCGATTGCATCGGCCAATAACTTGGCCATTGCAGTGTTGTTTGTGAGCGTATTTGGTGGCAATAAATGACTTAGATTCGCGCTAAGCTGGCTTGCCTCAGTCACGCCACGCGTCGCCAACAACCTAGCCATCAGCGGTGCTACGCCAGTCGCAATTAAATGCTGTTCGGCTTGCGGCTGCGTACTGCGTTGTACAATTCTTGTCATTTAAAGATAATCCATTACCGATTTATTACTGCGCCAAAATTTGTAAATGTCTATAGGCTTAATTACGACCATTAAGCTTTTTTCATAAAAGCCTAAATGTAATGTTAATTGTTTAATCTTTTTTGTTTTTAGTGCGGCAAGCAAATCTTCTAACCAAGCTAAGGTATTTTCATTCGGTAATTGTAATCGTGCATGCTGTAGTGAATGATTGGATTTAGCCGGCTGATTTAAAAATTCAGCCAAACGCTGCGGTAGCGCTTTGCAGGGCACATCTGCCGATTTTGCTAATGCTTGGTAAAAAATACTATCAGCCAACATTAAATCAATATCATTCTGCAAGGGCGAAATTTGTGGCATTGTACCGCCACCAGAAAGCCAAATGCTATTCACCGCAAGCTCGCCTAGAGACTCTCGCCCTTCATTGGCAGGATGTTCGAACAACAACATTTGCACCTCGTTAAGTACCGCTAACCACTTTGACGAATCTAGCCCTTGAGGCATAAACTGGTGAATATTTTTACCGGCGGCTACGCTAGGTAAGCTGGTTTTAATTTGCGGCGCTTGCTCGGTACGCAAATACCAAGCGCCGGAATGTCCAATTAAAAACGTCAAACCATCTTGATTGAAATGCTGGTTCAAGCTTGCAACCATACTTTTCGCATGCGTAGCATCCACTAGCAATGGGACAGATTCATCTAAGCTAAAACAATCGCGTTGCAAAACAAAGTGTACAGGTTCAGCGCGTAACCAAAAAGTGTCCGCTACATCCAATCCATCTAGTGCGGCACACATTGCTGCAATGGGGTAATCCGGCATAGATTGCAGACCGTATTGCTGACAAATTAATGCTTCTAAAGGTGATTCTAAATGCCTTACTTGGCCTTTGGACAATAGCTGCGCTAAAGCACTTTGGCTAGGTAAGCTTGATAATTCTGAGGTTAAAACACAATCTACCGTTAGTTTCACGCAATATTCTTAATTTAAAATTCTACAGAGTTAATTTTACTAGCAAGCTTAAGCGTGCGGTAATTTAAAGAAAATAAAAAAAACCTAGCCGCTTTTTAAGCCTGCTAGGTTTTTCAACAATCTAAATGATTAACCGCTAATTAAAAATCATTAATTTAGTAGTAACGGCCATCACGGTGGTCACCATCTCGACCATCATGACGGCGATTATCCGGACCACGATTTTCACGGCGATATTCACCACGATATCCGCCACGCTCATCACGGCGATCAAAACGGTTAACCCCATTATTCCAGCCCCCGTTATTAAAACGAATTGGTTCAATATAGGTCATTTGTGAAACTACACGGCTATTCGGTGCAACCGCTACATTTACAACTATGTATTGGCCAGGTTGATTATTCATGACTGTACTGTAGGTTCTACCGTTATAGGCGTAAGTCACTAAATAACCAGCATTTACTGTTTGCCAGTTATCCACTTGATAACAATTTTGTACTGGCACCGAACGCGTACCACCATTTTGGTTATTAGCAAGGCTATTGCCGGCAATAGCGCCAACTCCAGCCCCAACTGCAGCGGCCGCAACACGGCCATTACCGCGGCCGATAGTATTGCCCAGCAAACCACCAGCAATACCACCAATTAAAGCACCTGCTACTGAATTACCACCATTACTATAGCTTTGTTGCTGATATTCTGTGCGGCATTCTTGACGTGGCATATTCACACGATCAGTTTGTGGCGTTGATGAAAGCACGCGCGCGGAATCATTGTATTGATCACTGGCCATTGCTGGCAGAGTAAACGCAGCAGACAATAAAGCCGGGACTAACATTTTTACCATACTCATTTTTAAATCTCCTGTTTTTGTAAACTCTATATTCTGCTACGGTTATGTATTTAGCAGATAGATACTTAACGCGGCACGTTAAAATTTGGATTACTGAACAATTGTTAAAGATTTGTAACAAATGATTTTCATTAATCAGGTTTATTAAAATATATTCAATAAATAGCCAAAACAGTTGCCGCATGTAATCAGCGTGATGCGATTACATGGGCAGAGATTACCGGACTTTACTTACAGGAAGCTTACGTAGACTTAAAATCAGCTCAACTGCTCACGCAATTTAAAAATGGCATCTGGCTCACCACGCACCATAAAGTAGGCGCCTTCTTCATCTGAGCGTTCTTCTAACACCTGAAAGCTCGCGTAGATTTTACCGCGCAATTGCTGGGCGGACCAAGGTAGAAAAATCTCAGACTCAATTAAATCTTGCTGAAAAAACGCGACAATTTTTTGATGCAACTTAGCGACATCGGCTGGTCGACGGGCGCTCATCACTACGCAATCTGGATAGCGTATATGCAAATTGGCTTCGCATTCGGCTTGCGCCGCTTCATCGCCTACATGGTCTATTTTATTAAAAACACGGATGCGCGGCACTTCATCTGCACCAATTTCGTCTAGCACTTCATTGGTCACTTCAAGCTGGCGCTCAAAACCGGGATCACTAGCATCGATGACATGTAGTAATAACGAAGCATCAAGCGCTTCATCCAGCGTAGACTTAAACGAGGCAACCAAACCATGCGGAAGATTTTTAATAAATCCAACCGTATCACTCACCAGTACGCGCGGTACGCTTTCTGGGTAAAGTGAGCGCACCGTAGTATCAAGCGTGGCGAAAAGTTTATTAGCCACCAAAACATCGCTACCGGTAAGTGCACGCATCAAAGTAGATTTACCGGCGTTGGTATAACCTACCAGCGCCACGCTAGCGATTCCTTGGCGATCTTGACGGCGCGCACGTTGCGTTTTACGCTCAACATCCATGGCGACAATTTCTTGTTGCAGCTCGGCAATACGATCACGAATCTTGCGGCGATCTAACTCAGTTTGTGATTCACCCGCGCCTCGGCCACCTTCGCCGCTACGTTGCCGCCCTTGCGAACCGGCAAGCTTCGCTGCCTCACGCATACGTGGCGCCATATAGCCTAAACGTGCGATTTCTACTTGGGCGCGTGCTGCACGCGAGCGAGCGTTGCGATGGAAAATTTCCAGAATAACCATGGTGCGATCCATCACCATACAACCAACTTCAAGCTCAAGGTTGCGCGCTTGTGATGGCGATATTTCGTGGTCGACTAATAATGTTTCTATGTACCAGCCTTCAGGGTTATTCGGGCTAATGGTAATGTCTTCAAGCGCGCTATGTTCGTATTCATTCTTCACAAAGCTACTTATTTCTTGGCGTTTACCTGCGCCAAGATAAGCGGTCACGTCAAAACCAGCGCGTTTCTGCACAAACGTTCTAACCACCTCAAACCCTAGTGTTTTTGCAAGCTCGCGCAACTCGTTCAGAGAGGCTTCAAACTCGAGATCGGTAACATTAGGTAGTTGCACGGCAGCCACAGCGGCATATCTGGGTTGCTCTTTGACTTCTTTTTGCATGAGGCGATTTTAGCTATTAAATTGACGAAGTCAGATAGTACCTGAAAAGTGCTACGAGGCCGCATTGCAAATATGCTTTAGATGCTAGCGGATCACTTGCAAATTGGACTAAAAAGCATTTTAGTAGACGAAGTTTTCAAAACTCATCGGGAAAACTCTAAAACTTTGCACAAGGCCATTTTCAGCAGGCGATTTACCCAAGCGCTCTAAATCGTCGACAGACAAAGGCTGAATCTTGGCTACATCTCTTCGGCGGTTAAAAACCCCATTACGCCATTGATACACTTCGTCCAGTTTCTGTTGGTAGGTGTAAGCGTGATGATTGTCGTTGTAGTAATCAACAAATTTATTACGCCCTAAATAGAT
>JBEDKX010000054.1:0-5680 GCA_041171965.1 Pseudomonadota bacterium
GCTAAAAACACCTTTAGATAGGATATTAGTTATTAGTCTCTAACGTCCTTATTGACGTATAGGCTAGCTAAAGCTAATTTGAAAATTCAAAACTTGTCATAAACTTGTCACATTAGGTGTTTAATATTCAACTCAGTTCAAGAAACAACTTTTAAATCTGATGGAGATCTTATGACTACAATGCTTAACAAATCTATGCGTATTGCAGCTTTACTTGCAGTGACATTCTCAACTTCAAACGTTTTTGCCGCAGATAAGATCATCAAAATTGATGGTTCAAGCACGGTTTACCCAATTACAGAAGCAATGGCTGAAGAGTTTCAAAAAGCTCAGAAAGTAAAAGTTACTGTAGGTGAATCTGGCACTGGCGGCGGCTTTAAAAAATTCTGTCGCGGTGAAACAGATATCTCTGATGCATCTCGCCCAATTACACAAAAAGAAATGGACATGTGTAAAGAAGCCGGTATTCAATACATTGAGCTTCCGATTGCTTATGACGCTTTAACAGTGGTAGTTAACTCAAAAAATGATTGGGTAAAAAGCCTAAGCGTTGAAGAGTTAAACATGATTTGGAAACCAGGCTCTAGTGTTAAAAACTGGAAACAAGTTAATGCAGCATATCCAGATAAAGCCATGGGTTTATATGGTCCAGGTACAGCTTCTGGAACATTTGATTACTTTACTGAAGCCGTTAACGGTAAGTCTAAATCTAGCCGTACTGACTACACACCTTCAGAAGATGATAACGTTTTAGTGCAAGGCGTTTCAGGTAATGTAGGCGGCCTAGCTTACTTTGGTTATGCTTATTACGAAGAAAATAAAGATAAATTGAGAGCGATTCCTATCTCAGCTAAATCAGGCTCACCAGCAGTAATGCCGTCTCCAGAAGCAGTTAAAGATGGTACTTACCAACCGCTGTCACGTCCATTATTCATTTACGTGAATGCTACAGCAGCTGCGTTTAGACCAGAAGTGAAAGCTTTTGTAAACTTTTATTTAGAAAATGCACCGAAATTGGTAGCTGAAGTTAAATATGTACCGTTACCTAGTACTGATTACGTAGCTGTGAAAGAGCATTTTAAAGCGCTTAAACCAGGTACAGGCTTTGGTGGTAAAAACGAAGTAGGCATTAAAATTAAAGATTTAATTAGCAGAATTAAATAAGTAGCATAAGCAAAAAAGGGGCGGTTTATACCGCTCCTTTTTATTTAGCAATATATCAAAACGTTTAATATCGTTACAATTATAAAAGTTACAATATGAACACTGCCACCAATATGCAAACCCAACCTACCGCCTTATCAATTAGTCCACGCTTAGCTAAAAATGTTAGCCGAAACATTAAAGAGCGCATCATCGAGCTTATTTTAATGCTGGCAGCACTTTCTGCGGTATTCACCACGTTTGCGATTGTTGCGATTCTTTTGTATGAATCATTAGGCTTTTTTAAAGTCGTTTCTTTAGTCGAGTTTTTTACATCCACCCAATGGACACCGCTTTTTGAGGATGCACATTACGGCATTATGCCCTTAGTTTCTGGCACACTTACCACCTCAGCGGTAGCACTTGCAGTGGCTATTCCAGTGGGTACTATTGGTGCGATTTATCTTTCTGAATTTGCCTCACACAAGGCGCGTGAAATTGTTAAACCAATGTTGGAACTATTAGTTGGCGTACCTACTATTGCGTTTGGTTATTTTGCATTACTTTTTGTAACACCACTTTTACAAAAAGTGTTTCCTGGACTGCCAGGCTTTAACATGTTGAGTGCAGGTATTGTAATGGGCGTAATGATAGTGCCATACATTGCCTCTGTCGCCGAAGACGCTATGCGCGCTGTGCCAATGAGCATGCGCGAGGGCTCTTATGCCATGGGCGCAACGCGTTTTCAAACAGCTATCCGCGTAGTTACCCCTGCAGCAGTTTCAGGTATTGTTGCCGCCTACATTTTAGCTATTTCGCGCGCCGTGGGTGAAACCATGGTCGTTGCCGTGGCTGCCGGACAACAACCGACCTTAACCTTTAATCCAATGGACGGTGCTGCAACCATTACCGCCTATATTGTGCAAGTAGCAATGGGTGATTTACCGCACGGTAGCATTGGTTATCAAAGTATTTTTGCAGCCGGCTTGGTATTATTTGCCCTCACTTTAGGTTTTAATGTGATTGGACATATCGTACGTAAAAAATTCCGCGAGCAATATTAAACACAATACTTAAAAAAATTAATATTAAAGATCAAGATTAAAAATAAGCAAATGGAATCTAACATGACCACTGAAACATTAAAAACAAAAGCTTCCGTGCTAGAAAACTTAGTTGCCGTACGCGCGATGATTCGCCGCCATAAACGCAATGACGTAATTTTTGCCGCAATTGGTTTAATCGCATTAATGTTAGGTTTACTGACATTACTCACATTGTTTATTGACTTGGTGATGGATGGTTATTCACGCTTCAACCTAGAGTTTTTTAGCAACTTTCCATCACGCCGCGCAGCTAATGCAGGCCTGTTGTCTGCATGGGTAGGCTCTGTATTAGTTATGACTGTAACTTTTTTAACTGCAGTGCCTATGGGCGTTGCGGCAGGTTTATATTTAGAAGAATACGCACCTAAAAACTGGTTTTCGGATTTAATTGAGATTAACGTGTCTAACTTAGCCGGTGTGCCTTCAATTATTTATGGCTTGCTAGCCCTTGGCCTTTTTGTCTATGGCTTAGGATTGGGAGAAAGCATTTTAACGGCTGGTTTAACACTGGGCTTATTAACATTACCTGTTGTCATTGTTTCTACTCGTGAAGCCATTCGTGGCATTCCAATCGCCATTCGTGAGGCGGCTTACGCAGTAGGTGCAACTAAATGGCAGGTAGTCAAAGATCACGTTGTTAAATACTCACAAGGCGGCATTTTAACCGGTGTAATTATTGGTATGTCACGAGCAATCGGTGAAACTGCCCCGATTATCACCATAGGCGCACTCACATTTATTGCGTTTTTACCACCAACACCCGTTACTGAAGTAGCTCCCTTTATTAACTTTGAATGGTTAAGTTCAGGTTTTACTGTGTTGCCTATTCAAATGTTTAACTGGCTATCACGCCCAGATCATGCTTTTCACACCAACGCAGCGGCGACTGGCGCCATTATTATTGTAGTGACGCTACTAATGAACGGAACAGCCATTTACTTGCGCTACCAAATTCGTAAAAACATCAAATGGTAAAAGTTAACATCGCTAACATTAACTTTATAAAAACCAACAAAGCAATTAGTAAATACATTAGGGAACAACATGATTAACGCTACAACCGCACTGAAAGCAGAATCACGCGATCTTAATTTCTTTTATAGCAACGGTAATCAAGCACTAAAAAGTGTAAGTATGCCTTTGTATGAAAATAAAATCACTGCACTAATCGGCCCATCTGGCTGCGGAAAATCTACTTTCTTACGCTGTTTTAATCGTATGCATGATTTATACCCTGGCAATAAGTATGAAGGCCAAATCGTGATGCACCCCGATAACACTAACATTTTAGAAGCCGGTGTTGACCCGATTGAAGTGCGTATGCGCATTAGTATGGTGTTTCAAAAACCGAATCCTTTTCCTAAATCTATTTTTGAAAATGTCGCGTACGGTTTACGTGTGCGCGGTGAGAAGAATAATCGCACCGTTGCCGATAAAGTAGAAGAGGCATTAAAAGGCGCAGCCCTTTGGAACGAAGTTAAAGATCGTCAACAAGATTTAGCCTTTAATTTATCGGGTGGCCAGCAACAACGTTTATGTATTGCACGAGCATTAGCAACCGATCCTGAGATTATGCTATTTGATGAGCCAACCTCTGCACTAGACCCAATTGCAACAGCCAATATTGAAGAGTTAATGAGTGAGTTAAAAAGCAAGTTGACCATACTGGTAGTGACTCACAACATGCAGCAAGCGGCTCGTGTTTCTGATTACACAGCCTATATGTATTTAGGCGAAATGATGGAATATGGCGATACAGACACGATTTTCACTCGCCCAACACGCAAAGAGACTGAAGATTACATTACAGGTAAATTTGGCTAGGTTTAGACAAAATTAAGACGTAAATTAGGTCTTAAGTTTAGATCTAATTAAGTAAATAATTAAAAAGCCAGCAAATTGATCTGACCCCTAAAAGTTGGATATTAAGTTTGGTTTAAAAATAAGGACTGATTTCTGTATTGCACAGGGCTCAGTCCTTTTAATTTGGTCTTAATCCTTTCGTGATTGTAATACCAAATATATTCCTTTAGTTCTTTAATGAAATCATCTGCATCGGTAAATTTCTTGGTGTAATAAAACTCTGATTTAAGAACGCCAAAGAAACTCTCCATAGCTGCATTATCTAAACAGTTACCCTTTCTTGACATGCTCTGCAGCATGCCGCGCTGTTTTAGCATTTGTTGATAGCCTTTCATTTGATATTGCCAGCCTTGATCACTATGTATGAGCGGTTGCTCATGGCGCTTTAATGTCTTGAGTGCTTCATCAAGCATATTCGGGATGAGTTGTGCATGCGGGCGCTTATCTATCGTAAACGATATAATTTCACGGTTATACAAATCCAAGACGGGCGAGAGATAAACCTTTTGTCCTGTAATGTTGAATTCCGTTACATCTGTCACCCATTTTTCATTAGGGCGGTTAGCTTCAAATTCCCGTGCTAAATAGTTAGGGGCAACTACGCCAACCTGCCCACGATAAGATTTATACTTCTTTACACGTACAATCGATTTGAGCTCTAGCTCTTTCATCAGCTTTTGTACAGTCTTGTGATTAAGGCCGTAGCCCATCTGCTTCAATACTAGACAAATGCGGCGATACCCATAACGACCTTTATGTTGGTGATAGATTTCTTGAATCTTGGATTTCTCAACCCCATAACGCGTTGGTGTCTGAAGGTAATGCTGCCTATAATAAAACGAACTCTTAGGCATCCCAGTCGCACGTATCAAATCCTGCGCCATATGATGTGGCCTTAATTCAGCGATTATTTCTGCTTGTTCTTTTCTTCCAATTGCTTGCGCTGAATTAAGGCATCGAGCTTTTTTAGATAAGCATGCTCCGTACGTAAATAACGTACTTCTGCCAATAGTTCTTGATGCGACATTTCTTCCAGAGGCTTCTCAGGTCGCAGTGGTGGTTTGGACATAGCTTTAGGTCGCCCTTGTCGCTTGATAGGAATACCTATCCTACCGCTTTCGTAAAGTTTTGCCCAGTGAGAAACGGTGGTGATTGCTGGAATATTAAAGTGCGCTGCAGTTTGTCTAGTGGATAGCATGTGGGTATTCTTATGCGCTATGACAGCACATTTAAATGCTAAAGAATATTTGGCATTGGGTTTCTTTTTTAACGCCTCAGCGCCATGAAGCTGATACAGCGCAATCCATTTGCGTACTGAACTCTGTTCAACCTGGAATTTATTTGAAGTAAATCTGTATCCGCCCTTGTTCTGAAGATAATAATCAACAACGGAGAGTTTCAATTCATAAGAATGTTTAGCCATAAAAAACTGCACCTTAATAAGTTGGACATTAATGTCTAACTTTTGGGGTGCAGTTCATCTAGCTGGTTTTTTTATATCACTCTGCCGCTAAAGTTATCATAGCTATGAATTTATCCGCGAATTAAATATTCAATATCATTTATTT
>JBEDKX010000055.1:0-5672 GCA_041171965.1 Pseudomonadota bacterium
ATTTGTAGGTGGTATTTTCTAAGTCTTTCTCAGTGACCAGTACGCCTTGGAACGCTTCAGGGTTGAATCTAAATGTCGTGCAGCCTTTTAAGCCTTTGTCGTAAGCGTAAAGATAGATGTTTTTGAAATCTTCAAAATCATAATCAGTCGGGACATTGATAGTTTTTGAGATCGAACTATCAATCCATTTTTGTGCGGCGGCTTGAATATCTACGTGCGCTTTTGCTTGAATAGTTGACGAATCTAAGAAGTAATCTGGCAACTTTTCATCTTCTTTATCGCTAAATGGCATCGCTTTTGGGTTAATCAATTCACGGTAAGCTAATAATTCATAAGAAAATACATCGACTTTTTCTTTTGATTTTTTTCCTTCACGAATCACGTTGCGTGCGTAATGGTGCGCAAAGCTAGGCTCAATACCGTTGCTAGCGTTGTTAGCAAGCGATAGCGAAATAGTACCAGTCGGTGCAATTGAGCTGTGATGCGAAAAGCGTGCGCCTTTAGTGGCAATTTGGTTACGTAAGCCTTCAGGGAACTGCTGCATATAGCGACTATATTTACCTAGCAACACTTTTCCGGTAAGTTTTGTGCCTACTTTAATACCATCAGCGGCCATTTCTGGACGTTTTGCTAGCATGTCAGCGGTCACTTCAAATTTCTCATCCATGATAGGCGCAGGGCCTTTTTCTGCGGCTAATTGCACGCCAACTTCCCAGCCAACTTCTGCCATGATGCGCGTTACATCATCGGTAAATTTAAGTGAGGGTTCTTCGCCATATTTCATTTTCATCATGGTCAGCGCTGAGCCTAAACCCAAATAACCCATGCCATGACGGCGCTTGCGGACGATTTCATCGCGCTGTTGTTGCAGCGGTAAGCCATTGATTTCAACCACGTTATCTAACATACGGGTGAAAATAGCCACTACATCGTGATATTCTTTCCAGTCAAAGTAAGCTTCATCTGTGAATGGTTTTTTAACAAAACGCGTCAGGTTGACTGAACCTAATAAGCAGGCGCCATAAGGTGGCAACGGTTGCTCGCCACATGGATTAGTCGCACGAATATTTTCGCAAAACCAGTTATTGTTCATTTCGTTCACACGGTCAATCAAGATAAAACCTGGCTCAGCGAAGTCGTAAGTGCTAGACATAATGACGTCCCACAAGCGACGCGCCTTGATTGTTTTGTATACGCGGCAAGCAACTTTGCCGGCATCAATTCCCTCTAATTTTGTGAGGTATTTGCCTTTTACCGGCCATTCACGCCACACTACTTGAGTGATATCTTTTACATTTAGGCCATCAACAATCGCCTCTTTTTCTGTGACAGGAAAGGCTAATTTCCATTCTGAATCGGCTTTAACCGCTTCCATGAATTCTTTTGTGATTAAGCATGACAAGTTGAATTGGCGTAAACGACCATTTTCACGTTTGGCTTTGATGAAATCAGTCACATCAGGATGTGAAATATCAAACGTTGCCATTTGCGCACCGCGACGGCCGCCTGCGCTAGAAACGGTGAAACACATTTTGTCGTAAATATCCATAAACGACAGCGGGCCGCTAGTGTAAGCGCCAGCGCCTGCTACAAATGCGCCTTTTGGACGTAAGGTAGAAAACTCGTAGCCAATGCCGCAGCCGGCTTTAAGGGTTAGGCCAGCCTCGTGAACCTTGCCTAAAATGTTATCCATGCTGTCTTCAATCACGCCAGAAACGGTGCAATTAATGGTTGAAGTGGCAGGTTTATGCTCTAAAGCACCGGCGTTTGAAGTGATGCGACCGGCTGGAATTGCCCCGCGACGCAAAGCCCACAGGAACTTTTCATGCCACTCGGCACGTTTTTCTTCCACTTCAACATCTGCTAAGGCGCGCGCTACGCGTGAGTAAGAATCATCGATATTCCCATCAATATTGTCACCTTGCTTAGATTTGAGACGATATTTTTTATCCCAAATGTCTAGTGACACTGGTTGCATAGAAATTTCTTTATCGGTATTCATATTCTCAGCGCCTACATTTGATTTGTTAGCGGTTTCAACGGCCTTAAGCATGGATATATTCCCCTTATTATTTGACTTTCACAGACATTAAATAAATCCATTTTAAGTATTTTGACTTAAGCCGTATTTATAAAATACCACTTTCACGGTGTTAGTTAATCTTAAGGAAGCCTCGTTTTAAGCTTCTATCTTAAAAGTTCCTTAAAACTTGATTAACCACAACATATTGTGTTTTTTTAGTAATTTAATCATTTTGTAGGGGTTGGTCAAGCGGTTTATTTTAAAAATTTAGCTGATTTTAACGATGATTTTGCTTGCAAATTTTTAAACCAAGGCAGGCATTGGCTTGCCACAATGTAAGCAATAACTCACATAAAAAAAATTTGTGCGAAAATAGCAAAATGACGCTGACCGTTTATAAATTTTTACTTTATTTGTTACTGCCTTTTACTGCGCTAAAATTGTTATGGCGTGCAAGAAAGCAAGCCGAATACTTGCAACATTGGCGCGAGCGCTATGGCTTTTATTGTATACCGATCAATAAACCAGTTATTTGGCTGCACTGTGTTTCTGTTGGCGAAACTCGTGCGGCAACGCCTTTAGTCAAAGCGCTCTTAAAAAAATATCCAAATCACCAGATTTTACTTACGCATACCACGCCCACAGGACGCGCCACCAGCGAGCAATTGTTTGGTGATAATGTTCAGCGGGTTTACTTGCCTTATGATGTACCTTTTGCGGTCAATGGTTTTTTAAGGCATTTTAAGCCAGTGATAGGCGTATTAATGGAAACCGAACTTTGGTTTAATTTAATTGCGGCTTGCAAGCAACATAACATTCCACTGTTATTGGTCAATGCACGTTTGTCGGAAAGATCTGCGCGCGGCTACGCTAAATTAGGTAAATTAGCCCGGCAAGGTTTACAAGATCTCGCTGAAATTGCCGCGCAAACTCAGGCCGATGCTGAGCGTTTAGAGCAGTTAGGGGCAAAGCAAGTCAGTGTGGCGGGTAATTTAAAGTTTGATGTGATGCCACCCGATAATGCGGTGATAGAAGGTCAGCAATTGCGCGCTTTATTAGGTGAAAATCGTCCAGTATTTTTAGCTGCTAGCACGCGTGAAGGCGAAGAGGCTATTATTTTAGATGCACTTATTTTAGCGGCTGATATTTCAAGTACTAGTGCCAAAAATGCTGGCTTACTCACCATTATCGTCCCGCGCCATCCGCAAAGATTTAGTGCGGTTGAGGCTTTATTGCAGCAGCGCGGCATTCAATACCAAAAGCGTTCTAGCTTGCAGCAAGAAGTTAATATCAAGACCCAAGTAATTTTGGGCGATACGATGGGCGAGTTGTTTACTTATTACGCTAGCGCAGATATTTGCTTAGTAGGCGGCAGTTTATTGCCTTATGGCGGGCAAAACTTGATTGAAGCCATGCGTATGGCAAAGCCTGTTTTAATCGGCGCGCATACCTATAACTTTAACGAGATTTCTGAACTTTCTGTGCAAAAAGGTGCGGCTTTGCGAGCTAATAATGCTGTAGAAATTAATCAAGCACTTCAACGATTACTGCATGATCCGCACAAACAAGCTGAAATGGGCGCGGCTGGCCTAGCTATTTGTCAGACATCGCTAGGCGCAACACAAAAAACGCTGGAGATTATTAGCCGCAGTATTGCTCGTTAATACGGTAGATTAATTGAGGTAAAATTAATCTACACACAAAACGTGTGGTAAAAACGTGTGGTAAATGCTAACAATGTACAGCATTTAACTTGTTGATTATTATGGTGTTAGTGCGCCCAATCTATATCGGCAGAGTCACACTAGGTCAATGACGACTCATCGGCGTAATCACTTACGTAAACTACGCTTACTGCCTTATTCACTGCACTAACTCACTAATTTTACCTCAAACGTGTGGATTCATAACGAAGGTTTATAATATCGTACCAACTCTTAGCGTATTCCATGAACATTTTCCGTATTCACCAGTACGCTTTTTTAAAACTACTTTCTTATCGCGTATTTATGGTGCTGGCCTATCAAATTATGGCCGTCACAGTGGGTTGGCATATTTATGAGATTACCCACGACACGCTCGCACTAGGCTTAATCGGTTTGGCGGAAGTAGTGCCATATTTTGCTTGCGCGCTTTTTGCTGGTCATGCTGTAGATCATTACTTTTCTCGACGATTTTTTGCAGCTTTGGCCGCGGTAAGCTTGGCGGTTAATGCGTTAGCATTAACTGCAGTGGCCATGGGATTTATTGGCGATAGCGCCAGCGCAAGCCTGTGGATTTATGGCTCAATTATGCTGACAGGTGTAGAGCGTGCCTTTATTGCGCCTAGTTACAGTAGTCTATTTGCCCTTATTCTCCCGCGTGAGGCTTACGCACGGGCTTCAGCCGTTGGTAGCGCGACTTTTCAGGCAGGTTTGATTGTTGGTCCAGCTTTGGGTGGATTGCTCATTGGTTTTGCCAGTAAAACTACGGCCTATTTAATGGCTGCGCTGTTTTGCGTATGTGCCGCCAGTATCATGCTGTCGATTAAGATAAAAGAGCCGCCGCTTACGCTAAAAAATTCGCCGGTATTTGCCAGTATTGCGCAAGGCTTGCGCTTTGTATTTAGTAATCAAATTGTGCTTAGTGCATTGTCGCTAGATATGTTTGCCGTACTTTTTGGCGGTGCTGTGGCCATGCTACCGGCATTCATTCATGACATTTATCATTATGGCCCACAGAGTTTAGGCCTATTACGTGCCGCTCCTGCAGTGGGTGCCATTATGACCGGTATTTGGCTGGCGCGGCACCCGATAGGTTTACATGCGGGGCGCTGGCTATTAGCCTCGGTTGCTGGCTTTGGGCTGTGTATTATTGGCTTTGGTTTAGCTAGTTATATTTGGCTGGCTGGATTTTTACTTATGCTCTCCGGCGTATTCGATGGCGTTTCCGTGGTTTTGCGTACCACCATTTTACAATTAGCCACCCCTGATGCGATGCGTGGTCGAGTCTCGGCCATTAACGGTATTTTTATAGGCTCGTCTAATGAGTTAGGTGCGTTTGAATCCGGCCTGACGGCACGGCTGATGGGCTTAATTCCGTCAGTGGTATTTGGCGGCTTGATGACGCTGTCAATAGTGGCTGTTACTGCCAAAATTTCACCAAAATTAAGGCAGCTAAATCTGCATCATCATTGAGAATATTGAATAATACTCAATGATGATGCACCGCCATTAAGAATAACCATAGCAGTGCAGGCACAACAACCTGTCCAGATTTCGATTGCTAGAATACTAACTGCTACAACATCGCTTTAAGATATTTCGCCGTATAACTTTCAGTACTTAGTGCCACTTGTTCTGGCGTACCTTCCGCAATTATCATACCGCCGCCATCGCCACCTTCTGGACCCATGTCGACAATCCAATCGGCAGTTTTGATGACATCTAAATTGTGCTCAATAATTACTATGGTATTGCCTGCGTCGCGTAAGCGATGAATCACATCGAGTAATAATTGAATATCGGCAAAATGCAGGCCAGTGGTTGGCTCATCCAAAATATACAGCGTACGGCCAGTATCTCGCTTACTCAACTCTAAGGCCAGTTTTACCCGCTGTGCTTCACCGCCAGATAAAGTGGTCGCACTTTGTCCAAGTGTAATATAGCCC
>JBEDKX010000056.1:0-5901 GCA_041171965.1 Pseudomonadota bacterium
GGTGAAGTTGAAACTAAGGCTACGTCGTCACATAGTAGGCCGCAGGCGGGGCAACTAAAATTGATGGATTGGCTTATGTCATTAGAAATTTTCATTTAACTGTTATTCTGCCACAAAGACTGTCACTGTAAGCATAAATAAAAAGCATTAATGCAGGTTTATTTCTAGCATTAATTAACATTTATTAAGCTTTTAAAGGCAGGTAAACTGCTTCCAATAGTACTAATCTAGGTTGCCATAACTGTTGCCATAGCTCGCATATTTTTAAATAAAAGCAAATAAGTCTATCTACAAATCTACTTGATAGTGGTTTATACGAAAATGTAGGTTTATTTTAAGCGTCAAAAATGGTATTTTATCGTTCTTTTCAATATGTTAAATTAATGGAGTTGTTATGGCTGTTCAACGCACACTTGTTGCTGCAAAAATGGCACAATTAACACAAGCTGAAGCTGAAGGCTTTTACGCTGTTCACGCTGCTCGTCCGTTCTTTGCTGATTTAGTTAAATTCATGATTTCTGGCCCAGTGATGATTCAAGCACTTGAAGGCGAAAACGCAGTTCAAGTAAACCGTGATTTAATGGGTGCTACCAACCCTAAAGATGCAGCAGCAGGCACTATCCGTGCTGATTTCGCAGAAAGCATTGATGCAAATGCGGTTCATGGTTCAGATTCAGAAGAAAATGCAACAATCGAAATCGCTTACTTTTTCGGTAAATAGTTTAATAATTTAATCTTCGTTACTGTTCTAGGTTATTCATGGCAGCGTTGCCCACAAAAAATTATTTCTTGCATATCAAATATATGCGGCGTCTTAATTTTTTGTTCGCGCCTTGCCTATCATAGAAGCTTAAATTATCAGTAGTAACAATTAAAAGGTAAAAACAATTTTGGTCAATTTGCTTAACTTCAATCAACCACAACTGGCGCAATGGTTCGCCGAGATGGGTGAAAAACCATTTCGTGCTAAGCAGTTGATGCGCTGGATGCATCATTTTGGTGAGCATGATTTTGAGCAGATGACTGATATTGCCAAAGTATTGCGTGAAAAATTAGCAATCGAAGCTGAAATCACTTTGCCGACCGTGCAGTTAGAGCAAGTTTCTAACGACGGTACGCGTAAATGGTTGATAGGCGCCGATACTGCAAATAGTATTGAAACCGTGTTTATTCCTGAAGATGATAGAGGTACTTTGTGTATCTCCAGCCAAGTGGGCTGCGCTTTGGAATGCACGTTTTGTAGTACAGGGCGTCAAGGATTTAACCGAAACTTAAGTGTTTCAGAGATTATTGGGCAGCTTGCTATTGCAAATCGCTCTTTGCGTTTGGAAACTGGTTACGATATGTTGCCAATTTCAGAGCGCATTATTAGTAATGTAGTCATGATGGGCATGGGTGAACCGTTGGCTAACTACGACAACGTGGTGACTGCCATGCAGATTATGTTGGATGATAGTGCTTATGGTTTAAGTCGCCGCCGATTGACGCTTTCTACCAGCGGCCTTGTGCCGGCAATGGATAGGCTGAAAGAAGATTGTCCTGTAGCTTTGGCCGTAAGCTTGCATGCGCCAAATGATGCATTACGCGATGTAATCGTGCCAATTAACAAAAAATATCCGCTTAAAGAATTAATGGCTGCATGTAATCGATATTTAGAAAAAGCGCCAAGAGATTTTGTTACTTTTGAATATGTGATGCTGGATGGTGTGAATGACACGGTTGAGCACGCGCACCAGTTATTGGCTTTAGTTAAAAATGTTTCGTGTAAATTCAATCTAATTCCATTTAATCCATTTCCAAATAGCGGTTATGACACGTCAAAAGTGAGTCACATCAAAATATTTCGCGATATCTTGATGCAGGCTGGATATGTGGTTACGGTGCGTAGAACGCGCGGTGAAGATATTGATGCCGCCTGTGGGCAATTGGCTGGCAAAGTGTTAGATAGAACAAAACGTACTTCTAAGAGAATCCCGATTGAGGCGATTTAATCATGTGTTTAGATGCCAAAAAGTGTTGTCATTAATCTCATCGCCCCAAATGCTGAGCTATTAATTAACAGTTTAGTGTGAATGATGTCATTGCCACCAAAAATTATTGCAAATGGAAAATAATAATGTCAGATGAACTCAAGATTGATGCCGCTGAGCTAGAATCAAACGATAAAACTCCACAAGCTGGTATGCTGTTAGGCGAGGTTTTGCTTGCCGCCAGAGTTGCAAAAAATCTTACACAGAAAGATGTATCAGACAATTTACGTTTGAGTATCAAACAAATTGAAGCGCTTGAAACTAACGCATTCAGTTTGTTACCAGAAGCAATGATTACACGTGGATTTATTCGCAACTATGCCCGATTCTTAGCATTAGATGCCGAACCGTTATTGGTCAGTTATCGCGCACTTGTACCTAATCAAATACCCAATATACTGAGTGTGAAAACCTCAATGGCGCAAGTAATGCCAGTTAGGGAAAGTCAGCCATGGTTTAAATACATATTGGCGAGCATTTTGGTGTTGTTGTTTTTACTGGCATGGTTCTTTTATATGGATTACATGCCAAAAAAAGTTAACAAATCTAGCGATTTAGCCATTGTTGCCACACTTCCTGAGCAGGCAATCGCTTTGCCAGAAGTCGCGTTGCCTGCGGCGGAGCGTGCCCCCGATACCAATGATAGCGTCGTGATTGATTCTGGAAATTCAACTAGCAATGTTGTAAGTACTGTCGTCGAACCGGCTGCATCGCCCGTTGTTGCTAGCGGAGCTGTACCAAAAACGCCATCTGCTACGCAATTGCCTAAGCCTAAAGTAAATGATCCTGCTAATAAACAAGATGTTGCACTTAAGTCTGATGTTGTAGTTAAGTCTAACGATCTCGTTAGTTCAACGCCAGCCGTAATTGCAAAACATGTCAGCATGTCTTTTTCTGAAAAAACTTGGGTACGTGTTACAAACAAATCAGGTAAAGTGATTTTTGAGAAAACACTTGATGCTGGCAGCACTGAAGCTTTTGATGCTTTGCCACCAATGATGGTGGTTATTGGTAACGCAAAAGCAGCTAAGATCATATATGCAGGAAAGCCTGTTGATTTAAATCTTACGACTAATAGCAATGTTGCGCGCGTCAACCTAGAATAGATCTTTTAATATTAACCGTTTTTATAATCGCCAGTGTTTTTAATAGCGGGTATGGTTAGCGACATGTTTGAAGTAAGTAAGTTAAAAAACAAGTGGTTAGTCAACGCGTTTAAATTTTGGAGCAGTCGTTGAGCTTATTTCATCTTAATCAAGCCCGTAGCACTTTGCAGGTTATGGTTGGTCACGTGCCTGTTGGAGGTGGTCTTGCTGGATCGTTAGCTTCTCCAGTGGTTGTGCAGAGTATGACCAATACCGACACAGCCGATGCAGAAGCGACGATTAAGCAGGTTTTTGAACTATGGCAGGCGGGTAGCGAAGTCGTGCGAATTACTGTTAATTCGCCAGAAGCCGCAGCGCAAGTAGGTAAAATTCGTCGTGGTCTAGATGCCTTGGGTTGTAATGTACCCTTGGTCGGCGATTTTCATTATAACGGTCATAAACTGTTAGCTCAATATCCTGATTGTGCTGAAGCGCTAGCAAAATATCGTATCAATCCGGGTAACGTAGGTAAAGGTTCTAAGCGCGATGAGCAATTCGCTGCCATGATAGAAGCGGCTATTCAGTATAAAAAGTCGGTGCGCATAGGTGTTAATTGGGGTAGCTTGGACCAAGCCAAAATGGCGCAAATGATGGACGACAATGCGAAATCAGCCACGCCATTATCGTCAGAAGCCTTGATGCGCGAAGCTTTGATTCAATCAGCTTTAGAAAGTGCGCAGCAAGCACTTGATTTAGGATTGTCGCCCAATCAAATTATCATTTCATGTAAAGTAAGTAATGTTCAAGATTTGGTGAAAGTTTATTTAGAATTAGCCAACCGTTGTGATTACCCTTTGCATCTAGGTTTGACTGAAGCAGGCATGGGTTCTAAAGGTATTGTAGCTTCTACAGCAGCCTTGGCGTTACTCTTACAGCAAGGCATTGGCAATACTATTCGCGTATCCTTAACACCAGAGCCGAATGAATCTCGTACCAAAGAAGTGATTGTTGCACAAGAAATTTTGCAAACCATGGGCATAAGATCTTTTACGCCTTTGGTCACGGCATGCCCTGGATGCGGTCGCACCACATCTACTTATTTTCAAGAATTGGCCATGCAAATTCAGAGTTATCTGCGTAATCAAATGCCAGTGTGGCGTGGTCAATATGACGGCGTGGAAAACATGAATGTTGCGGTAATGGGCTGTGTCGTTAATGGGCCGGGCGAGTCTAAATTAGCCAATATTGGCATTAGTCTGCCAGGTACTGGTGAAACTCCTGTCGCGCCAGTGTTTGTCGATGGTGAAAAAACCGTAACGCTTAAAGGTGATAATATCGCCCAAGAGTTTCAGGCTATCGTAGAAAATTATGTGCAAACTAATTACGCGCTAGGCGGCAAGTTGCATGTCAGCAATACCGCAAATAATACGCTTAGCAATGAACCACAAAAGATTATTCCAATTAAAGCAATTAATTAAAGCACTGACACTATGGTTGAAAATTCAACAAAAACTAAGCAAGAAAAAAATACCAACACTAAATTTCAAAGCATTAAAGGGTTCTACGATATTCTGCCTGAGGCCACACCTTTGTGGTTTAAGCTTGAAGATACCGCTCGTCGCGTATTAGGCCAGTATGGCTATAAAAATATCCGTATGCCATTGGTTGAACCTACAGATTTATTTGTGCGCTCGGTAGGCGAGCATACTGATATTGTAGAAAAAGAAATGTACGCTTGGGAGGACTCACTAAATGGTGATAAATTAACCTTGCGACCTGAAGGTACGGCTGGTTGTGTACGCGCGGTGGTTGAACATAATCTTACTTATAATGGTCCGCAACGGCTTTGGTACAGCGGTGCAATGTTTCGCCACGAAAACGTACAAAAGGGTCGTCAGCGCCAGTTTCATCAAATTGGTGTGGAAGCATTTGGTTTTGATAGCCCACAAGTGGACGCAGAGCAAATTGTTTTGCTGGCAAGATTGTGGCGCGAATTAGGCATTACCGATGTTGAGTTGCAAATTAATAGCATCGGTGATGCGCATGAGCGTTCAGCTTATCGCAATATTTTAATTGCCTATTTTGAGCAACATATTGATGTGCTTGATGAAGATGCTAAGCGCCGTTTACATACGAATCCGTTACGTATTTTAGATACTAAAAATCCGCGCATGCAGGCAATTTGTGATAATGCGCCTAAATTGATGGATTGCTTGGGCGATGAAACCCGCGCGCATTTTAATGGTCTGTGCAAGTTATTGGATGAAGCTGGTGTAGCATATTTAATCAACGCCAGACTTGTACGTGGCTTGGATTATTACAACCGCACAGTGTTTGAGTGGGTCACTACCAAATTAGGCGCGCAAGGTACGATTGCCGGCGGCGGGCGTTATGACTCATTAGTCGAGCGTTTAGGTGGCGATTCAACACCAGCCTGTGGATTTGGTATTGGCTTAGAACGCGTATTTTTATTGATGCAAGAATATGGCGTTAGCGTACAAGATGGGCCAGATGTGTATTTAGTGAATGTGGGTGAATTGGCTGAAAGTGCTGCATTTAGCCTTGCAGAGAAGCTACGTAACGCTGATATTAAGGTGGTTCTACATGCTGGCGGTGGTAGTTTTAAATCACAAATGAAAAAAGCTGATAGAAGTCAGGCTAAATATGCCTTGATTTTAGGTGATGATGAAGTGAACAGCCAGCAAGTCACATTAAAGCCTATGAAAGCCGAAACAAATAGCGAGCAATTACAATGTAGTATTGAAGAAGCAATTAAGGTTTTAACT
>JBEDKX010000057.1:0-5601 GCA_041171965.1 Pseudomonadota bacterium
GCATTGGCTTTGTTGGCTGGGTTGCGCGAGATAATGGCGTCTTCTGCGACAAAAACTTGTTTACTATTTTGCAAATCTAGCGCTGTTTGCAATACGCATATATGCGCTTCCATGCCAGCAATCACCACTTGAGAATGATCGCGGGTTAATTGACGGCTAAATTTAGGCTCTGCCATGCATGAAAAAGTCAGTTTTTCTACAGGCTTGATATTCGGCAAAAAAGCCAAAAATTCTGGCACGGTATTGCCTAAGCCTTTTGGATATTGTTCACTGACAATCACTGGTACTTCTAGCATTGTTGCCGCTTGTGCCAAAATTCCACAATTACGTATCACTGTTTGCATAGCCTCTTGCGGCATAGCGCTTAGCAGGCGTGTTTGCAGGTCTATGAGAATAAGTTGGCTTAAGCCCGCTCGTGAAGTTTGATTGCCGGCCATTTAACTACCTATCACTTTATTATTCGACATTATTTAACGATTAGTTGCTGATTAATATCTGCTAAATCCAGCTCAGCAACCACACCAGTAGCGGCTTTTAAGCGAATGATATTGACTAGATAACTATAGCGAGACTGCAATAAGTCGCGCTTGGCGCTAAAAAATTGCTGTTGTGCGTTTAATACATCGACGCTGGTGCGCACGCCAACTTCATAGCCTAGTTTGGTGGAGTCTACTTGGCTTTGGCTACTGATTAGAGCTTGTTCGTAAGCTTTAACTTGGGCAATGCTGGTATTTAAATTCAAATAAGCACGTTGTGTTTCCAGCTCAGCTTGGCGACGTGCAAATTCAACATCATTTAGCGCTTTTTGTTTATTAAGTACTGCTTGCCTAACGCGTGAAGTAGTGGCGCCACCTTGGTACAAAGGTATTTGCAGTTGCAAGCCAATGCTACCTGTTTTCAGCTGATTGCCTGCACCAAAAACAGAAACGCTGCCACTTGCGTAATTATCACTATAGCTTGCGACCGCATCTAAAGTCGGCAAATGTCCAGCATTTGCGCGTTCAATTTCTTGCTCAGAATATTTAAGCGTGTCTTGCTGAATTTGAATATTCAAATTATTTTGTTCGGCAACTTCTAGCCATTTATCCATGCTTTGCATGATGGCATTGGTTTTAATGTCGGCTTTTACTGGTGCCAATGTTTGCGGAATATCGCCAGTGATTGCTTGTACAGAGCGTTTGGCAATTTCATACTCATTCACCGCTGCATTTTCCTGTGCTAGCACTAAATCATAGCGCGCTTGGGCTTCATTGACATCGGTAATGGTGGCTGTGCCAACTTCAAAGGTAGCTTTAGCTTGATCCAGTTGACTCAAAATTGCTGCTTTTTGCGCAATGATTAAATCAATTTTATCTTGTGCAATCAGCACTTCAAAATAAACTTGGGTGGTGCGTAAAATAAGCGATTGCTGACTTAAATATAACTGCTTATCGGCTTGACTAACCTGGGTTGCCGCTTGATCCATTTGTACTAGATTTTGCTTGCGATAAATAGGTTGACGCGCATCTACGCCGAATTTATAAGTGTGAAAATTTGAGTTACCCGGAGGCGTGCTATTTAGATAGCGAATATCAGAACCGATTTGATTCGCTTCGGCATTAAAATTTACCGTTGGCCGATACAAGGCTTTACCTTGTTCAATTAGCTCTTGCGCGGCTTGGTTTGCGCTTAGGGCAGAAGCTAGTGTTGGGTCATGTGATAAGGCTTGCTGATAAATATCCACCAGTGATTGTGTTTTATATTGACTGGCAGTGATATCCGCAGCATAGGCATTGGCCGCAAAAAATACGGCTGAACAAAGGCTAGTAAAAATCAGTTTTTTAGGCATATTCGTCAGTTAAAATTCAAACTTTGTCGCTTGTGGAGCGTTTATTAATGCGGGCAAGCATGTTTCAAAAAACACATCATGTCTGAAGCTATCTTCGTTAACGCGGGTGGTAAGTGTGGCTTGCATCACTGGCATTTCACCAATCACGGCAAATAGGCGACCACCATTTTTAAGCATTCTTTCTGCGGCAGTTGGACGTAACGGCAGTGAGCCGCTGAATACAATGACATCATACGGTGCGGCTTGTGCAAAGCCATTAACCGCATCAGCCACATGCAAGCTTACATTGTGGATATTCTGTTTTTGTAAACGTGCTTTAGCAATATCTGATAACTCTTGATGAATTTCTACCGCATCAACATGATCGGCCAAGGTCGCTAACAGCGCAGTTAAATAGCCACTGCCGGTACCGACCAATAATACTTTGTCAGTTTTTTTAACATTAAGTGCCTGTAAGATTCGACCTTCTAATTTAGGTGAAAGCATGCTTTGACCGTGACCAATCGGCAGTTCAACGTCAGCAAACGCTAAGCCTTGTTGTGCTTCAGTAACGAACGCCTCGCGCGGCACTTGGTTAAAAAGCTCAAGTACGACTGGGTCCAATACTTCCCAAGTGCGAATTTGCTGTTCTATCATATTGAACCTAGCTTCGCGGTTGCTAAAACCAGCGGCATCGCCGCTAATATTGAATCTTGCTTCGTTAGAGAAGTCACTTTGGGTTTGTGCAGTTTGTGTCATGGCAAATTTCATTCCTATCAATTTCAATTATTATAGCGCATGCACTTGATCTGCAAGCTGAATTTAAACAGTAATAAGCGGTTTAAATGATATGTTTAGCTGGCATCTTTACCTTAAACCAAGCGGCATATAAGGCAGGTAAAAACAGTACGGTGAGCAAAGTTGCTACTGTTAATCCACCCATAATCGCCACCGCCATTGGACCAAAAAACACACTTCTGGTCAGCGGTATCATGGCTAATATCGCAGCGGCGGCGGTTAATACTATCGGCCTGAAGCGTCGAATAGTCGATTCTATGATGGCTTGCCATTCTGCTAAACCAGACGCTTTGTCTTGGTCAATTTGATCAACCAAGATGACGGAATTTCGCATGATCATACCGGACAGCGCAATAGTGCCTAGCATGGCGACAAAACCGAAAGGTTTATCAAATAGCAATAAAGAAACTGTGACGCCGATTAAGCCTAAAGGTGCGGTTAACAGTACTAAAAATACCCGCGAGAAACTTTGCAACTGCATCATTAATAATGTCAGTACCGCGATGAGAAACAATGGGAAGCCAGCAGCAACGGAAGCCGCACCTTTAGCTGACTCTTCAACCGCGCCACCCGTTTCTATCGATAATCCTAAGGGTAAGTCGGCTTTAATTTGCGTCAGTTGCTCCTCAATTTGCTGGGAAACCACAGGGGCTTGCATATTGCCTTGTAAATTAGCACGCACGGTTACCGATGGCTCACGATTACGTCGCCAAATGACGCCTTCTTCAAAATCTGAAGTAATAGTTGCTAATTGCGATAAAGGCACCGTTGCACCGCTAGGCAGATTTATCATCAAATCTGGCAAACGTGATAGTTGCGTTCTGTCTGTTTGCGAGCCGCGCACCACTAAATCTACCCGTTCATTGCCTTCTCTAAATTCAGTAATATAGAGTTCCTGCATCGCGCCGTTAAGCAGATTGGAAATGTCCACTGAACTTACACCTAGCAAGCGCGCCTTGGCTTGGTCAATTTTCAGATGTACCACTTTGCTTGGTTCTTCCCAGCTTAATTGCACATTCACCAAATGATGATTAGCACGCATAATGCCGGCAATTTGCTGTGCAATATCACGTATTTGTGTAATGTTGCTGCCCGATACTCTAAATTGCACAGGAAATCCCACTGGCGGGCCGTTTTCTAACCGCAATACCGAGCCGCGTAAGGCAGGAAAATCGTTTTCAAACAGCTTGAGTAAATCTGTACGCAGTGCTTCACGTGAGGCTAAGTTTTTGCTTAACACCACAAATTGCCCAAAGCCACGATGTGGCATTTGAATATCTAGCGGCAGGTAAAAACGCGGCCCACCATTGCCGATATACGCCACAAAATTTTCTATGCCTTCTGTTTGTTGCTTTGAACCGTGCGAAGAAGCATTATTTTTGAGTTGATATTTTGCATCCCAATCATGCAGCCAATGCTCCAATTTTTTTACCTGATTATTGGTCGCGGCATAAGATGCACCTTCAGTCATGCGTAAATCTATGATTAACTCTAGACGCGTTGAATCAGGGAAGAATTGTTGTTGTACCTGAGAAAAGCCAAACACAGCTAAAACAAATAAGCTTAAGGTGCTCAATATCACAGTTTTGCGATAACGCACACAGGCGGTCACCACTGCGCGAAAGGTTTGATAAAACGGGGTGTTATAAATGTCGTGATGATGAGTATCGATTAATTTATTAGGCTGGTTAGCATTTTTCAAGCGAAGTTGATTTTTAAGCCAAGTTTTAAATTTAGATTGTTTGGGCGCCTCAGCGTAGCTAGGTAATAAATGAAAGCCCAAATACGGCACAAATATCACTGCGGCAAACCATGAGATGATTAAGGCAATCGCTGACACTTGAAAAATAGACCGTGTATATTCGCCAGTCGAAGATGCTGCCGTTGCGATTGGCAAAAACCCGGCCACAGTCACCAAGGTGCCAGTCAACATCGGCATGGCGGTGGAATTGTAGGCAAATGCGGCTGCTTTAGCTCTATCCCAGCCCTGCTCCATTTTAGATGACATCATTTCAACGGCAATAATTGCATCGTCTACCAATAAGCCCAATGCTAAAATTAGCGCGCCTAGGGATATTTTGTGCAAGCCAATATCAAGCAGAAACATCACCAAAAAAGTGCTGGCCAACACGACCGGAATGGTAATGGCGACAATAATGCCGCTACGCAAACCCAATGAAATAAGGCTGACGCCCAGCACAATGATTAAGGCTTCGATTAAAGAGTGGACAAAATCATTGACTGAATTCGCGACTATTTTGGGTTGCGAGGTGACGGTTTCTAGCGCTAAACCTACGGTTAATTGCTGTTTGATGCGGGCGGTGATTTTATCCAGCGCATGGCCTAAAGCAATAACATCGCCGCCTTCTTTCATGCTAACGCCTAGTAGTAGCGCATCTTTGCCTTGAAAACGCACCCGGTCATGCGGCGGATCTTCGTAGCCGCGATAAACTTTTGCCACATCGCCTAAGCGGAAATCTTGATTGTTGGCACGTAAACGCAAGTCGCGTAAATCATCTAAATTTGCATAGCGGCCAGATACCGCAATGCGAATACGCTCGGCGGCGGAATCAAAAGTGCCGCTACGTACCACGGCATTTTGCGCCTGTAAAATATTTACTAAGGTACTGGTGTTAATGCCTAAACTGACTAATTTTGCGTTGGTCAGCTCAATAAAAATACGTTGTTTTTGTTCGCCAAAAAATTCTACTTTGGCGACATCCTTCACTTTTAATAACTCGCTTCTAATCAACTCAGCTTGTTTTTTTAGTGCGGCAAAATCAAAGCCATCACCAGTTAAGGCATACATGGTGCCGTAGACATCACTAAATTCATCATTAAAAGTCAGGCTTTCAACACCTTGCGGCAAGGTATTGCGAATATCACCAATTTTTTTACGTACCTGATACCAAACTTCAGGGATATCTTTTGAAAACGTATCATCTTTGGCGATGATAAAAATCATCGATTCGCCAGGTCTTGAATAGCTATTGGAA
>JBEDKX010000058.1:0-5867 GCA_041171965.1 Pseudomonadota bacterium
TTCTGATGCACCGCGTGGCGATCGTTCAGCTGCGCCAGCGCGTCGTGATAGCAATGACAGCCGTCCTGCTCGCCCTAGCACTGATACACGTAGCTTTGGTAACGCAAATGCTGGTAGCGGCGCTCCTCGCCGTCCACGTAGTTTTGCCTAAATCAATCTACTGAAGCAATGACTGAATTAATTTAATAGTGCCCAACAACATGACAGAAATAGTAAATTTTGACAGTTTAGGTTTAGCGCCAGAATTACTTAAAGCGCTAACCGATTCTGGTTACACCACGCCTACGCCAATTCAAGCACAGGCAATCCCTGTGGCCTTGGCTGGGGGTGATTTAATGGCAGGCGCGCAAACTGGTACAGGTAAAACTGCCGCATTTGCGTTGCCCTTGCTACAAAAATTACTACCGTTTGCCAACAATGGTGCTTCACCTGCAAAACATCCAGTCCGTGCGTTGATTTTAACGCCAACGCGCGAACTGGCCATTCAGGTAGAAGAAAGTGTACGTGCTTATGCAAAACATACGCCACTACGCTCACTGGTGGTTTACGGCGGTGTAGATATCAGAACACAAACCCCGCATTTAAAAACCGGGATTGAAGTTTTGGTTGCTACTCCTGGTAGGTTATTGGACCACATTGAACAAAAAACAGTACAGCTGAATCAAGTACAAATGTTAGTGCTAGATGAAGCCGATAGAATGTTGGACATGGGCTTTATGCCTGATTTGAAAAGAATTTTGGCGTTGCTACCTAAGCAACGTCAAAATTTAATGTTTTCAGCGACATTTTCGAACGATATTAAAAAATTAGCCGATGACTTTTTAACCAAACCACAGTTAATCGAAGTTGCGCGCAGCAATGCCACCAACGATAACGTGACACAAAAAGTGTATTCAGTCGAACAAAGCGATAAAGAAGCTTTACTAATACAACTGCTCAAAGCAGCCGATGCAAAACAGGTGATTATATTCACCAAAACCAAAATTACTGCCAGCCGCTTAAGCCGTAGCTTAGAGCGTGAAGGCCTTGCCGCGGATGCGATTCACGGCGACAAAACCCAACAAGAACGTATTAAAGCCTTAGATGGCTTTAAGGCAGGCACGATTACCGCACTAGTAGCCACTGATGTAGCCGCTCGTGGCTTAGACATTAGCGAATTACCAATGGTAATTAACTATGAGATTCCAAGTGCACCAGAAGATTACGTGCATAGAATTGGCCGTACCGGCCGTGCCGGTGCATCAGGAATTGCGATTTCCTTCGTAAGCCCTGAAGAAGAAAAGTACATGGTGGAAATCGAGAAACTGATCAAACGCCAAATTACTAGAGAAACGGTAGCGATTGAAAAATCAAGTGCTAGAGCGCGTACTAGCTCAAGTTCTAGCTCGAGCACGAGCAAACCTAGCGCAAATAAATCGGCTAGCACTAGCTCAAATCAAGACGCAACAGCAACTAAACGCACACCGTTCAAAAAGAAAAATAGTGACCCTTGGTTTGATAAACCTTACGAAGCGGTAGTTGCAGCGCATCAACAAGTGACCGTGCGCTCAAGCACTACTAGAAAAGCACCAGTGGCGGCTTTATTAGGTGGTTTAGTATTGAATAAATAGTTTATTTGACCATACGTTGGTTAAATTAAAAAGGGTTAGCTAAGCTAACCCTTTTTGCATTTTTAGTCTGCAGATATAGCTATACCCACCAAATAGTCCGTCATTCCGTGCTTTCGCGTGTAAATAATGTGCTTTAGCACATATATTTCACGGTGAAAACCTTTACGGTCTGACACGGAATCTAGTGACTAGAGACACTGGATACCGACCTTCGTCGGCATGACAATAATGAGAAATTGGCTGTAACATGGGATTCTTTGACGGAAAAGCTATAAATTAGAAAAGGGTTAGCTTAGCTAACCCTTTTTTGCATTTCTAATGCCTGTCGCTAAAGAACTTTGCGACAAGTAGATTTTAAAAAACCTAACTATTGATTACGCATGAAGTCAGCAACGCCATACAATTGCTCGGCCAGCTTGGTCATTAGCGCATCATCAAAACCTTGTTGGTGCATAGACTTAATCATGCAATACATCCACTCATCGCGGGCTGATTCATCAATCGCAAAAGGCATGTGACGACGCCTAAGCATAGGGTGGCCGTAACGTTCTATGTATAACTGCGGCCCGCCTGTCCAACCAGCCAAGAACATGAATAACTTTTCGCGCGTTTCGGTTAAGTCGGGTTGATGCATCGCCCTCAGCGTCACAACTTTCGGGTCGCTATCCATAATGTCATAGAAAGTCTCGACTAAATTACGGATATTTTCTATGCCATTCGTATCGCCACCAAGCAATTCAAAGAAAGTGCGTTTACTGCTACCGACTTCATCTATTTTATCCAGCATACTATTTCAACCAATTCTAATTTAAGCGACGAATCCAACAACAGGCTAAGCAACTTTAGGTTTAACCAAACTAGCGGCAAGTTTCGCGCGTTCACGCGCTTCGGCAATATTGTTACCTGTTGCCAAAGCAACACCCATACGTCTTTTAACAAAAGACTCTGGTTTACCAAATAAACGAATATCGCTATTAGGTACGGCCAAAGCTGCGTCAACGCCATCAAATATTAAATTCTGAGATGCATGCTGACCATAAATGACCGCGCTTGCGCCTGCTTCACGCAAGCTTACATCTACTGGCAAGCCTAAAATTGCCCGTGCATGTAGATCAAATTCGCTAAAACGTTGGCTACACATCGTCACCATACCAGTGTCGTGTGGACGTGGGCTAACTTCGCTAAACCACACATGATCGCCCTTAATAAATAGCTCTACACCGAATAAACCTAAACCGCCTAAGCTGTCAGTGACGGCTTTAGCAATGCGTTTAGATTCTACTAACGCTGCAACGGCCATTGCTTGTGGCTGCCAACTTTCAACATAATCGCCTTTTTCTTGCAAATGGCCGATAGGCTCACAAAAGTAAGTTTGAATTTCACCTTGGGCATTTTTCGCACGCACGGTTAATAAGGTAATTTCATAATCAAAATCGATCTGGCCTTCTACAATCACCACACCTTGATTCACCCGGCCGCCTGTAGCCGCATAATCCCAAGCCGTTTTAACTTCGCTGGCATTGGTAATGCGTGATTGACCTTTGCCAGAAGATGACATAGTCGGTTTAATAAAGCATGGATAGCCGATGCCGGCATCAATCGCAGCTTGTAAATCAGCTTCGCTTCTAGCGAAAGCATAAGGTGAAGTGGGTAGATTAAGTTCTTCTGCGGCTAAGCGACGAATGCCCTCGCGGTTCATGGTCAATTGCACTGCTTTAACGGTAGGAATCACCGTAGCAATGCCAGCCGCTTCAATGTCAGCTAAAGTATTGGTGTTAAGCGCTTCAATTTCTGGCACAATTAGATGCGGTTTTTCTAGGGCAATTAAATCACGCAAGGCCTTATCGTCAGTCATATCAATGGTGTAAGCACGATGTGCAACTTGGTGGCCAGGCGCGTTCTTATAGCGATCAACGGCGATGACTTCAACGCCTAAGCGCTGTAGCGCAATAATCACTTCTTTGCCGAGTTCGCCGCTGCCGAGCAACATAACACGAGTGGCATTAGCGCTTAATGGGGTTCCGATTTGCATGATATTCTTTCAGTTTTCAATTGGCTGAATAATACCATGCAGTGATTATGCCGTCATTGATGAATGACAAGTGTGCAGTGGTTTTTATAAATTATTGAATAGAACTAGTGCTGGACTAAGAGTTAGATTAAAAACTTTAATCAACGGGCAATCTGATGTTTATCCATACGGTAGCGCATGGTCATCCGTGTGATGCCTAATTTACGCGCGGCCTCAGAGATATTACCGTGCGTTTCTGCCAGCATCTGTAACAAAATCGCTTTCTCAGCCGCCTCTAGAGTTGGCGCTAAATTTTGATTTGCATGCGCTTGCGCGGCATATTGCGCACTGTCTTTATCACTGGGTAGTGCTAAATCCAGTTCGGTTATCAGCCCCTCATGGCACAACAACATGGCGCGACTGACTTGTGTTTTAGCTCGCGTACATTTCCTGGCCACGCATAATGCTTAATCAAGGCGACGGCTTGTGCCGAAAATACTGGGCGAGCTAAACCATAGCGCTTAGCTGTTTGTGCTGCAAAATGACTGGCGAGCAATAAAACATCTTCACCACGCTCGCGCAGTGACGGCATGGCGATACTCATGACATTTAATCGGTAGTAAAGGTCTTGCCTAAAACTGCCGGACTGTGACATTGCATGTAAATCACGATTCGTCGCGGCGATAAACCTTGCTGGTACAGTTCGCTCTTTGGTTGAGCCTAATCTACGTACCACTCTACGCTCTAGCACATTAAGCAGTTTTGACTGCAAAGCTAAAGGCAGTTCGCCGATTTCATCCAAAAAAAGTGTGCCGTCTTCTGCGGCCTCAATCAAACCTGGACGGGTAGTTAAAGCACCAGTAAAAGCGCCCTTCTCGTGACCAAACAGCTCACTTTCCATTAAATCTGTCGGCAATGAAGCGCAATCAATATGTACAAATGGCTTATCGTTATAATGATTATTAGTCTGGCATGAAGCATGCAACAAGCGCGCGGCGACGTCTTTACCGGTGCCAGTTTCACCACTAATCAGTACGGTTGGCGCAACAGTATCGCTAGCCACCAGCTGAGAAATTCGCTTAATTTGCGCTTTTACGCTTTGCATGGCTGAACTCTCACCGAGCATTTCAACCCCATCAATGGCATGTGCATTACGTTGGCGAGAATAATTCAAACTATTACTTTGTTCAGCGACAGCTTCAGCTTTTTGTACAGACAACAATAACTCTTCAAGGTCTATAGGCTTTTTCAGATAATCGACTGCGCCTTGTTTAATGGCATTAACCGTGTCACTAATTTCACCATGCGCAGTCATCACAATCACTGCAGCATTTTTAGCCACAAACTCGGCCAACAAATCCAAACCATTACCATCAGGCAAACGCATATCTAATAGCACTATATCGGGTAAAAATTGCTTAGTAATCGCCCGTGCATCTTGCAAACTTTCTACATGTTCACACTCATAACCTGCTTTTTGCAATCGACGCATCACCGCGCGAGCAAACAGCACTTCATCTTCAACAATCAATAACTTTGATTGTGGTTTTGAATGAAATTCGGACATTTTTTCAGCATTTTTTGTGATTAATTGCGAGAGTGGCAAAGAGGAGTTCCTATGAAATAATACATCAAAACTGTAAAAGCAACACACCGCGAATCCGTATTAATTAAGTAATTAGTCAATCAATTAATCATCGCGGCGTGGTGCCGATATTACATAAGGCTTGTTTACAAAAAATGCCGAATAAATCGGCATTTTAATTTACTTAATAAGCCGCTTTTTTTGGTTTATCAAACTCAAAACGAACACCTATCCAACCAGCACGCGGGGCTCCTGGCATATAGTAAGCGGTAGGCGATTGATTGCCGGTAAAGCTACCATTACTAGCATTCAAGAATGACTCACCTAACATACCGCCGTTACTGTAATCCTTGTCAAAAATGTTGGTGGCTTTACCAAACACTGACCAGCTTTACCAAACACTGACCAACCTTTACCTAGGTTATATTTAGTATCTAAGTTGACCACTGTATAACCGGCAATTTTACCGCTACCTTGGTAAGTATCAGGAACGCCAGCGTTAGGTGTATGGCTATTATTTTCATTACCACGCATATAACGATCAGAGAACATAGTGATATTGCTACCTACACTCCAGTTTGAAGTGACTTCATACTGCAAACGTAATTTAACTTGGTGCTGTGGAATATTCGCTAGGCGGTCACCTTTACGCACATTGATC
>JBEDKX010000059.1:0-5579 GCA_041171965.1 Pseudomonadota bacterium
CTGGATTGAAATAAGGAGCATAAGATGAAATATCCTATCGCGATAGAATCAGGTGACGACAAAACTGCTTGGGGCGTTGTAGTGCCAGACCTGCCAGGTTGTTTCTCAGCTGCTGATAGTGGAATTGATGAAGCCATAGATAATGCGAAAGAAGCCATTGAATTATGGATTGAAACAGCTTTAGATCAAGGCTCTACTGTACCAAAACCAAGTACTATTACCTCACTACAAAATAACCCCGAATTTAAAAATTGGATTTGGGCTATTGTTGAAATTGATCCGGCACTTTTATCAGACGATATAGAACGAGTTAACATCAGCTTACCAAAAAGAATTTTGGCCAGATTAGATTCTAAAGCTAAATCAGCGGGTGAAACGCGTTCTGGCTATATAGCGCATATGGCGTTAATTGATCAGGTGGCATGTTAATCGTTTGCGTAGAGTGATCAATACGATTACTTTTTGGTTTGAGTGTTTTAAATTATTATTCTTTGTAAGGCTTTAGCCCTAAAAATCCAACACATCAGCACTTTCACCCCATAACTGGCTTATCACCTGCTTCGCATTGTTCGCGCTACTATTCGTCCAAAACATTACGCTAGCTTTTTCTAGTCGCCCAGATTGCATATTCTCCAGCTCCAAACGATTTTTTAGCTGATTAGCCACCGCCGCACCAGTATCAATCAGAACAACTTCTTTGCCGACAATCTCTGCAATGACATCGCGTACAAATGGATAATGCGTGCAACCCAGCACGATGGTATCTGCGCCTTCAGCCAATAGCGGTGCGCAGTATTGTTGGATTAAATTTCTGGTATTGCTAGCATTTAACTCGCCACGCTCTATACATTCCACCAAACCGACGCAGGCTTGCGTCACCACTTCTACATTGCGGCCATAACTTTCTAGCAGCGCGGCAAACTGTGCACTTTTGAGTGTACCAGTCGTGGCTAGTACACCAATAATGCCATTTTTAGTCGCCGCCGCAGCCGGCTTAAGGGCAGGTTCCATACCAATTATTGGCAGATTATAACGCCAGCGCATTTCATCAATCGCGGCGGCAGTAGCGGTGTTGCAGGCCACCACTAAAGCTTTGGCATTTTTGGCAATTAAGAAATCGGCTATTTCAAAGCAGCGCGATTGAATTTCTTGTGCGGTTTTGTTGCCATAAGGAGCATGCTTGCTATCTGCCACATAAAGCAATTGCTCATTTGGTAGTAGCGCGTGTATATGTTTTAAAACAGAAATGCCGCCCACGCCTGAATCAAACACGGCGATTGGTCTTTCATTAGGCTGAGTCGTTTGAAAATTCATAGCAGTGTCGGCATCAGTTACAATACTTGAATTATAAACGATTGCACTACTAAGCCAGCAAGGGCTTAACTAGCACGATTTAATCACTAAAAAAATTAGTAAAAGGAATGAAAATGGGCAACCGATTAAGCAAAATTTACACACGCACCGGCGATGACGGCACCACAGGTTTGGGCGATGGTAGCCGAATTAATAAAGATAGTTTACGGGTAGAAGCGATGGGCGATGTGGACGAGTTGAACTCTGTCATTGGTATTATGATGACGGAAAGCATGCCGGATACTTTAGGTGCTACGCTAACACAAATTCAGCATGATTTATTTAATGTAGGCGGTGAGATATGTATTCCTGGCTATGTGATTTTGCAGCAATCTCGCATTGATGATTTGGAGCAGGTGATTGATACTTTGAATGAAAACTTACCACCACTCAAAGAATTTATTTTACCGGGCGGCACTAAAGCGGCAGCTTATTGCCATTTGGCGCGCACCGTTTGCCGTCGCGCGGAACGTAAGTTAGTTGAATTGCATCGGAATGAAAAAGTGACCGATATTTCATTGCAATATTTAAATCGTTTATCTGATTTACTGTTTGTGATGTGCCGCACTATTAATAAAGAAGCTGGCGTGAGTGATGTTTTATGGAAAAATGAACATGCTTAGCTTAAATGTAAAATTACAATCTAGCGGCTATGCTTTATAATTTGGCTATGATTAAAAAACTGCTAGATAGAATTTTCAAACCTAAGAACATTAAGCCTGATGCTAGCAAGCCTCAGCAGGCCAAATCAAATCGGCCGATACTTGCGACTAAAAAGACATTTCGTAAAAATACTGAGCTGAATCAGCACCAAACCAGTAAAAATGCGGCACTCACTATCTCGCATAAAACCCATAAAATAGATCGCACGCTATTAAGTAGCGGCGCACACAAAACTATTGAGGGTTTACAAAAAGCTGGCTTTGAAGCTTACATTGTTGGCGGTGCAGTACGTGATTTATTGCTCAAACGTATTCCTAAAGACTTTGATGTAGCGACAAATGCTACGCCTGAAGAAGTAAATCGCGTTTTTAGACGCTCACGTATTATTGGTCGTCGCTTTAGATTGGTGCATGTATTATTTGGTGATGAAACGATAGAAGTTTCTACCTTTCGTGGTAGCCATCTAGAAACTGATGGCGATTCTAAAGTGGCAGACTCAGGCCGCATTATTCGTGACAATGTTTTCGGCTCAATTCTAGACGACTCGGTACGCCGAGACTTTACTGCAAACGCCTTATATTACGACCCTTCTAGTCAAGAAGTATTGGATTTTCATAAGGGTTATGCCGACATAGAAGCCGGTGTTTTGCGTATGATAGGCAAACCAGAAACGCGCTATGCCGAAGACCCTGTTCGCATGTTACGGGCGGTGCGCTTATCAGCAAAATTGGGATTGAAAATTGAAGCTGGCACTCAAGCGCCTATCGCAAAAATGGCAGATTTATTGCAAGATGTGCCACCTAGCCGCTTATTTGATGAAATGCTTAAGTTGTTTTTATCCGGTCACGCCATTGAAAGCGTGAGCGCCTTACGCGAACAGCATTTGCACCACGGCTTATTACCAATGCTGGATGTAGTGCTAGAACAACCGATGGGCGAGCGCTTTGTTATGCTGGCTTTGCAAAATACCGATGACCGAATTTTATCTGGAAAAACGGCTAATCCGAGCTTTTTATTCGCCACCTTACTTTGGCATGAAATGTTAGCTGCTTGGGAAACATTTCAGGCAGAAGGTCATCATGCAATTCCCGCTTTACACATGGCAATGACAGAAGTGATTGCCATTCAAGCTGAAAAATTGGCCATTCATAATCGCTATACAGCCACCATGAAAGAAATTTGGGGGCTACAGCCACGCTTTGAACAACGTGCCGGCAAACGACCTTTTGGCCTATTAACACACCCACGCTATCGGGCAGGCTACGACTTTTTATTACTGCGTTGCGAATCAGGCGAATTGCCGATGGAAATTGGTGAATGGTGGACGGCTTTTGCCAACGCCGAAGGTGATGAGCGGGCAGCGATGCTGCAAGCCGACACTGCTCCTAAAAAACGTAGAAAAAGAAGTCGCAAAAAAGTTGGAGTTGCTAGCTCAGGCGCGATTAGCGTTAGTGATTCTGAATAAGTCATTTATGCATCAAGCTTTCGTTGCCTTAGGCAGTAATTTACTCGACCCTATTCAGCAAGTAAAAAATGCAATGGCTGCCTTGGCGAACATTCCACATACACGCGTATGCCAAGTATCTTCTTTATATCAGACTGCGCCGGTGGGTTATGAGGCCGATCAAATAAGTCAAGTGCCCGATTTCATTAATGCGGTAGTGGCTATTGAAACAGACTTGTTGCCGATGGACTTATTAGACGCGCTGTTTGAGATTGAAAACAATGCCGGACGCGAGCGGCCTTACCCCAATGCACCGCGTGTGTTGGATTGTGATTTATTGCTATATGAGAATGTTATTTTGAATACTGCAAAATTAACACTGCCACACCCGCGTATGCATACGCGTGGCTTTGTTTTATTGCCGTTATTTGAAATTGCACCGCATTTATCATTAGTAAATCATGGCAAAATAGCAGAATTGATACAAAGCAATCAATTTTCTGGCGTAAATAAACTATCGGCTTAGCTTGATTGCTAACATTAAATACAGCCCCAAAATATTACAGGTAAAAGTCGTATGAGCATTTTCACTAAGTTTCCCTATATCGTCATTGAAGGTCCTATTGGCTGCGGAAAAACTACGCTAGCTAAAATGCTGGCCAATAAGTTTCCGGTCGATTATTTATCAGAGAAAGCTGAGGACAATCCGTTTTTGCCACGCTTTTATCAAGATGCACAACGCTACGCTTTACCTACGCAACTATTCTTTTTGTTTCAACGTGCCAACCAAATTAAAGCTTTAAGTCAGCGTGATATGTTTGCCAGACCCATTGTGGCTGATTTTTTCTTAGAAAAAGATCCGATATTTGCCAGACTAAATTTAGATGATGAGGAATATGCTTTGTATCATCAAATCTACCAACACCTGCATGTAACGGCAACAAAACCAGATCTAGTAATTTACCTGCAGACCCCAATAGACGCACTAGTCGAGCGAATTGAAGACCGAAAAGTGAGTTATGAGCAAGATATTCCACGTGAATATGTCGAGCGCCTAGCCAATGCCTATAGTGAGTTTTTTCATAATTACGATGAATCCCCAGTGTTGATTGTAAATAATGAAAAACTTAACATTTTAAAAAATGAAAGCGCACTAGAGTTGCTGACTAATCGAATTTTGCAGTTTAAAGGTCAGCGCGAGTTTTTTAATCCGAATTTTGATTAGGCCAAGTTTTTAATTAAACTTAATTTTCATTAATCACAAGCCTTGAACTTAGCCATGACATTATCCGAACTTACGCAGAAAGCACTCGCTGGCGAAAAAATCGCCATGCTCACTTGCTATGACTCGAGCTTTGCCAAACTAATGGCATTGGCTGGTGTAGATATTTTATTAGTCGGCGACTCATTAGGCATGGTAATGCAAGGCGCAGAAAATACCTTAAATGTAAGCATGCACCACATGACCTATCACACCAAAAGTGTTGCGGCCGGTGCGCCAAATACCCTAATTATGGCCGATATGCCGCTAGGCAGTTACGAGCACGATAATGAAGCGGCTTATAAAAATGCACTGTGGTTAATTAAATCTGGCGCACATATTGTCAAGTTTGAAGGCGGCGGTCATCGGGTAGAAACCGCACGTTATTTGGTTGAGCGCGGCATTCCAGTCTGCGCGCACCTGGGTTTTACACCGCAATCTGTGAACCAGTTGGGTGGCTATAAAATTCAAGGTAAAACCGACGAAAGTGCAGCGAAAATAATGGCTGACGCTATCGCGATGAGTGAGGCTGGCGCCAGCTTCGTGTTGCTAGAAATGGTGCCGGCGGCATTAGCCAAAGCAATTACGGCGAATATATCAGCACCCACTATCGGCATAGGTGCCGGCGTGGACTGTAGTGGCCAAGTGTTAGTGTTGCAAGATTTACTGGGCATTTATACTGGCGTAGCAGGCAAATCACCAAATGATTTTAAGGCACCTCGTTTTGTACATAATTTTCTAAAAGAGTGCGCTATGAATGGCAACGCCAGCATACAAGCGGCAGTTGAAGCCTATGTGGCGGCGGTAAAAAATAAAAGTTTCCCTGCTATTGAACATAGTTACTAATCACACATATAT
>JBEDKX010000060.1:0-5577 GCA_041171965.1 Pseudomonadota bacterium
GCTCAGTATAAATGGGCCACCACTCTCATCGCTGGCCGCTAGCACCATGCCTTCACTCATGCCAAACTTCATTTTACGCGGTGCTAAGTTTGCCACCATTACGGTTAGGCGGCCTACTAAAGTGGCCGGGTCATAAGCAGATTTAATACCAGCAAAGACTTGGCGTGTGCTTGCTTCACCAATATCTAAGGTAAGTTTTAACAATTTCTCGGCACCCTCGACATGTTCCGCATTTACGATTTTTGCAATCCGTAAATCCACCTTGGTGAAATCATCAATGCTAATGTACTCAGCTTCGGCCGGTGTGGGTTCAGCTAAGGCCTTGACCACCACTTTTTCTAGCACTGGCGACGAAACTTGCAGTGTTGCCTCCAGATTTTCTTTATTGGCTTCGGTCAGCGCTTCAATTAATTTAGGATCAATACGGATAATTAAATGCTCGTACGCATTAATACAGTGATTATCAGCCAAAGAATCTTCCACGCTAGCCCAGCTTAATGGTGCAATATTCAAAAACTGCTCAATATCAGAAGCCAATTTTGGCAAAACTGGTTTCAAATATAGCGTTAGTAGACGGAACATTTCCAACGCATCGGAACATGCTTGCTGTAGCGCAGAATCTTGTCCTTCTTGTTTTGCCATTACCCATGGCGCAGCTTCAGCTACATAGCCATTAGCGCTATCAGCAAGGCGCATAATCTCTCGCAAAGCGCGGCCATATTCACGCGTCTCATAAGCTTCAGCAATAGTATTGGCGCTTAGCTTCAACTCCGCCACCACACTATTATTTACCGCGCTACTTAATTTTCCTTCAAAACGCTTATTTATAAAACCAGCGGTACGACTGGCAATGTTAATAAACTTACCGACCAAATCACTATTCACCCGCGCCACAAAATCATCTAAGCTCAAGTCGATATCTTCCATCGAACTATTCAGTTTGGCAGCATAATAATAGCGTAAATATTCAGGATTTTTAATGTGCTCTAAGTAACTACGCGCAGTAATAAACGTGCCGCGTGATTTACTCATTTTCTCGCCATTTACGGTTAAAAATCCGTGTGAGAAAATTTTGGTTGGTTTGCGATAACCACTAAATTCAAGGGTCGCAGGCCAAAACAAGGCATGAAAATATAAAATATCTTTGCCGATAAAATGATAAAGCTCAGTGCTGGAATCTTTATTCCAATATTCATCAAAATCTAAACCGCTGTCGGCACACAGTTTTTTGAAACTCGCCATATAACCGATAGGCGCGTCTAACCACACATAAAAATATTTACCCGGCGCATCGGGAATTTCAAAGCCAAAATAAGGTGCATCACGAGAAATATCCCAATCATTCAAGCCGCTTTCAAACCACTCACCCATTTTATTAGCCGCTTCACCTTGCAGCGTGGGCTTACCGTCAAAGGCTTCGCTGCGCGTCCACTCTTTTAAAAAACCTTCGCATTCGGAAAGTTTGAAAAAGTAGTGCTCAGTTTCTTTTCGAATCGGTGCTGCGCCAGAAACCGCAGAATAAGCATTAATTAATTCGGTTGGATTATATGTTGCGCCGCATGCCTCGCAAGAATCGCCATATTGATCTTTCGCATGACATTTCGGACATTCACCTTTAATAAAACGGTCAGGTAAAAACATATTTTTTACCGGATCATAATATTGCTCGATGGTCTTGCTAGAAATTTTTCCAGCGGCTTTTAATTTGTTATAAATATCCTGCGAAAGCTCTTTATTTTCAGGCGCATTAGTTGAATAATAGTTGTCAAATGCCACCAAAAATTCAGCAAAGTCAGCGCTATGTTCTTTATGTACGTTGGCGATTAGCGCCTCAGGTGTTATGCCCTCTTTTTCAGCTCGCAGCATAATCGGCGTGCCATGCGTATCATCCGCACACACGTAATGTACCGTATGGCCCTGCATTTTTTGAAAACGTACCCAGATATCGGTTTGAATATATTCGACCAAATGACCAAGGTGAATACTACCGTTAGCATAAGGCAAGGCAGAAGTAACTAGAATTTTGCGAGGATTGTGTGTGATGGCCATGAGATAAATGAATCTTTGATAAGCTAAAGTCGCTATTTTAGCAAATCGACGGCAATCGCGTGAGAATACATCGTGCTTTTGTCTACAAAAATCCACCCATTTAGGCTTGGCAAACTAAACCGTTTAACACAAACATTCAGAAGAAAATACTACGTTTTGCGCACCCGTTGAATTTTTCGCTATAATTCATGATGATACTTGGCGCGCATTTAAATTAAGCATTCACTATTGAATAACTGGTGGTGCAGCATCATTTAGATAATAGTCTTAAGAAACAATGCTAAAAATAGTCCATCATCACACACTTATTTCACTCAACTTACACCATATATTATAGCGCCCACACATCATGACAATTAATGAAATTGATATTCAGAACAGCCTTAAAACACTACTAGACCCGAACACCGGCCGAGATTTTATCACCAGTAAATCTGCCAAAAATATACAAATTAGCGGCAATAATATTAGCGTTGATATTGTGCTGGGCTATCCGGCCAAAAGTGTAATGTCTAGTGTGCAAGCTCTAGTCATAGAGCATCTAAAAAAATTAAGCGGTGTTGATAATGTAAGCGTCAATATCGGTAGTCGTATTGCGGCACATAAAGCACAACAAGGCGTAACTTTATTGCCTAATGTGAAAAATGTGATTGCCATTGCTTCAGGCAAAGGTGGCGTTGGTAAATCTACCACTTCTGTGAACTTAGCTTTGGCCTTGGCCGCAGAAGGCGCCACGGTAGGCTTGTTAGACGCAGATATTTATGGTCCTAGCCAGCCAGAAATGCTCGGCATTAGTGGTGGTCGTCCAGAAAGCGCTGATGGGAAAAGCATGGAGCCGATGCAAGCGCATGGCATACAAGCTATGTCTATTGGCTTCTTAATTGATAGTGACACACCTATGGTATGGCGCGGGCCGATGGTAACGGGTGCGTTAGAACAATTATTGCGCGAAACCAAATGGCGCGATTTGGATTACTTAATCATAGACTTACCACCAGGTACAGGTGATATTCAACTAACATTAGCACAAAAGATTCCAGTCACAGGTGCGATTATTGTCACTACGCCGCAAGACATTGCCCTGCTGGATGCGCGTAAAGGTTTAAAAATGCTAGAAAAAGTCGGCATCCCTATTTTAGGCATAGTAGAAAACATGAGCACGCACATTTGCAGTAAGTGCGGTCATGAAGAACACATTTTTGGGGCAGGTGGTGGCGCTTTAATGTGCAAAGATTACAACGTAGATTTATTAGGCAGCTTGCCACTAGATATTAAAATTCGTGAGCAATCAGACGGCGGAACACCAACAGTGGTAGCTGAACCAGATGGCGAAATTGCCGCAATTTATAAAAAAATAGCTCGTGCCGCTGCCATTAAAATTGCGAATGCTGGCTTAGATCACAGCAGTAAATTTCCAAATATTGTGATTCAAAATACTTAATTTGACAGCTTTTAAGCAAAAATCAGCCAAGAAAAGTGCTATCCCAGCTTATCTTACATCAGCATTTATCATGCTGATGTGCGTAGCGGTAATAATGGGGAAACTTCCTATGAATATTTTGCTGATTTACGCCCTACTAAGCGCGCTTACTTTTACGCTATATTGGCAAGATAAACGCGCGGCAATCAAGGGCAATCGCAGAACACCTGAAAGCAGATTGCAAATATTTAGCCTGGTTGGCGGTTGGCCAGGCGGCTTAATCGCCCAGCGCGTATTGCATCACAAGTCTTCAAAAAAGTCGTTTTTATTTACCTATTGGCTCATGGTGCTTTTAAATATCAGCGGCTTATTCATGGTAACCTCGCCAAAATCAATTCAGTTTTTACAGACATTACTTCAAACATAGAATAGTGCCATAGAACTTAATGCGCCAGTTTTGAGAATATTAGGCTCATTAAGCTCCCCGCCTAATTAAGCACTACCTCATAACAATGCACATCTACGCCATTGGCGGGGGCAATTAAAGTCGCGGGGATCGCCACACCTTTACGCCAATGATCTACAGCCTCCTGCTTCCCGTCACCCGTCACTAAAAATATCACGTCGCGGGTATTACTAAGACGATTTTGGCTAATAGTAATACGCTCGGCAGGCGGCTTAGGTGAATTAAATACCGGCACAGCATCGGCGCTATTATCAACCACATGCCCAGGAAAAAGTGAGGCGGTATGACCATCTTCACCCAAGCCTAAAATCACCATATCAAAAGTACCTGCATTTTTCAAGGTCTCTGCATACGCTTTTGCACCCACTAGTGGGCCTAACTCTGCAGGAATATCATGAATCTGATTGGCCGGAATAGCGACATGTTGCAACCAAGCCTGCTCAGCCATTAAACTGTTACGATCAACATGATCGGCAGGCAAGCAACGCTCATCACCATGGTAAATATGCCATTTTGACCAGTCCATAGGCAGATCACGTAACAATCGGTAAATGGCACGCGGCGTATTTCCACCTGCTAACACTATTGAAAACCTACCATTTTGAGCAATTGCCTCATTTGCACGCTGAACAATAACTTCACAGACGGCATGCCTTAAAGACTCAATGCTGTCATAGTGTTTCCAGCGCGTATTTGGGACGGTTGTTTTAGCTTGCATCATCAATAAATCTCAAATCAAATAAATTAAGCCGAATTTGACACGAATTAGCTAGGTTTGTCATGCTTTTTATCTTTTATTTACAATAGATGGCTGTATGTAAACGCTAGCTTGCATTATTATAACGGCTTTCCAAAAAGGAATTCCAGATGCTAATTAAAGACAGTGATGTCGCAGACATCTCCACGCCAACGGGGGATATGCGTGCACATATTTTTCGTCCAGCGGCACCAGGCAAATATCCTGGCATTTTAATGTTTTCGGAAATATTCCAAGTCACTGCGCCCATTCGTCGCACCGCCGCAATGTTAGCAGGTCATGGCTTTATTGTGGCCTGTCCAGAGATCTATCATGAACTAGAAGCACCAGGCACAGTGCTAGCTTATGATGAAGAAGGCACCACACGTGGCAATTCACATAAAATAACTAAAGAACTTTCATCTTACGATAGCGATGCTCGAGCGATGTTAGATTATTTAAAATCACGTGATGACTGTACCGGTCGTTTAGGCGTAATGGGCATTTGTATAGGCGGACACTTAGCATTCCGTGCAGCCATGAATCCTGACGTATTGGCGACTACTTGCTTCTACGCCACAGATATTCATAAAAAAGGCCTAGGCTTAGGAAAAAATGATAATTCTATGGAGCGTGCTGGCGAAATCAAAGGTGAGCTTTTACATATTTGGGGCCGCCAAGATCCACACGTTCCGCTAGAAGGCCGTAACTTGCTAAAAGCACGCCTAGAGGAAGTCGGTACACGTTTCACTTGGCATGAAGTGAATGCTCAACATGCCTTTATGCGCGACGAAGGTCCACGTTACGACCCTGCATTAGCCTTGCAAAGCTGGGGTTTATTGCTAGAATTGTTCCATCGCCGCTTAGGTTGGGGTGATCTAGATGTAGTTTCTAACAGTGCAGCAG
>JBEDKX010000061.1:0-5478 GCA_041171965.1 Pseudomonadota bacterium
CTTAAATACACAACCTTAACAATAAAATTAATAATTAATTAACAGTAAAATCATCAATATATAGCGCGAATATTTATTCACAATAAACATGACTCATTGACTATTTTAAGACTAAATCACGCGATATAAATCTTGTCCCAACATGTCGGGCGTGACCAAGGTGATACCCTTTTCAGACACGTAAAAGCGTTTAGCATCTAAAGCTAAATCCACACCAATTTGCATGCCTTCAGGAATATTACAGCCACGATCAATCACCACATTCTTAAGCACCACATGGCGATTAATAGTTACTTTTGGCAAGACCACAGAACCTTCAACAGTGCTGTAACTATGGACGCGCACATCTGAAAATAAAACCGAATTTGTTACAGAAGAACCACTAATTAAACATCCCCCAGAAACCAGTGAATCAGTGGCTTTACCGGTTCTGCCATCATCTTGAAATACAAATTTAGCTGGCGGCAGCTGTTCTTGGTAGGTCCAAATAGGCCATTCTCTATCGTATAAATTAAGCTCAGGAATTACTTTAGTCATTTCCATATTAGCTTCCCAATAGGCGTCTATCGTACCCACGTCGCGCCAATAGTAATTACCATTAATGGCACCGACACAGCTATCGGTAAATCGATGGGCTTGTATTTTATATTTTTTGATAATGTAAGGAATAATATCCGCACCAAAATCGTGACTCGATTTCGAGTCGCCGGCATCACGAATCAGTTGTTCATACAGGAACTTAGCATTAAAGACATAAATACCCATACTAGCAAAAGCTTTAGTGGTATCGCCAGGCATGTGTTTTGGCTGTGCAGGCTTTTCAGCGAACTCGATCACACGATCGGTATCGTCAACTGCAAGCACACCAAAACCTTTAGCGTCTTCCAATGGCACATTGATACAGGCAACCGTCATATCAGCATTGCTCGTTACATGTGTGGCTAACAATTTGCCATAATCCATTTTGTAAATATGGTCGCCGGCCAAAACGAGGATATATTCGCCACCACCTTCACGTAATAAGTCTAAATTTTGATATACCGCATCAGCAGTACCTTTATACCATTCTTCAGAAATGCGCTGTTGCGCTGGGATAATGTTGACGTACTCATTAAACTCACCGCGTAAAAAACCCCAACCGCGTTGAATATGTTGAATTAAGCTTTGTGCTTTATATTGCGTCGCAACATTAATGCGACGAATGCCAGAATTGACACAATTAGACAATGGAAAATCAATAATTCTAAATTTACCACCAAATTGCACGGCAGGCTTAGCGCGCCAGTCAGTTAAGTTCTTCAAACGACTTCCACGACCACCTGCAAGAATAATAGCCGCCGTATTTTTGGTTAATGTACTAATAAAACGATCTGAATGCTTGTCTTGCGGCATGATGCCCTCCTGAAGTTTGATCATTCATTGACTCGAACTAGCTGGGCCAACTAGTTTAAATTTTCGACTAACTGTATTCAAGGTACATTATAATCAGCTTAAAGCACTATAATCTAGCTAATAAGACTAAAAATTAAAAAATATTTCTTAGAAAATTAAGAGGAAATGTATCTTGGTAAAATCTACAGCAACGCTGCTACAAGCCGACATCAATACCGATGTTAAAATGGTGCTAAAGAAAAAGCCGAACTCAAGCGGATTATCATCTGGCTCGGCCAAATCTTTGCAGTCAATTTTAAAAGCCAAACACCACGACCCTTTTAGTTACCTAGGCCAGCATGCTACTGAAGATGGGTTTGTCTATCGTGCTTTTTTACCCAGCGCTACTAACGTTTGGGCTGAAAACTCTAAAACGTGGGTGAAATTAGACAAAATACATGACGATGGTTTATTTGAATGGCATGGTGCAAGCGCACTGAAAACGCCATGCTTACTCAAAATTGAGTGTGCAGACCATAGTTATGAGTCATATGACCCATACACTTTTTCCTCTAGCATCACGCCGGACGAGCTTTATTTATTTGGCGAAGGCCGACTAAAGCAAGCCTACAAAACCCTAGGCGCACAGTGGATCACGCAAGATAATATTGATGGCATTCGTTTTGCAGTCTGGGCTCCAAATGCGGAGCGTGTAAGCGTTACCGGCAATTTCAACGGCTGGGATGGCCGAATTCATTCTATGCGCGCACATGGCGCCAGTGGTGTATGGGACATTTTCATTCCTAACCTAACCACCAGCGACACTTATAAATTCGAAATTCGCAATCGTCAAACGGGTGGCGTGTTAGTTAAAACCGATCCATATGGCTTTGAGTTTGAACAACGCCCAGGTACCGCAGCAAAAATTAGTAAGAGCCTTCATCAATGGCAAGATAAGCATTGGCTAGAGTCACGCAAGAAGAATGATTGGTTACATGCGCCATTTAATTGTTACGAAGTGCATTTGGGCTCTTGGCAGCGCAATGACAAAGGTCACTTCTTAAGCTACAGAGAGATGGCAACAACATTAGTGCCTTACGTCGCTGAAATGGGTTATACGCATATTGAATTAATGCCAATTTCAGAACATCCACTGACAGAATCTTGGGGCTACCAAACTACAGGCTATTTTGGTGTGACGAATAGATTTGGCTCACCAGACGATTTACGCTTTTTAATTGACGCTTTCCATCAAGCTAATATCGGTGTAATTCTAGACTGGGTGCCAGGCCATTTTCCAAAAGACGATTGGGCTCTAGCACGTTTTGATGGTACTGCTTTGTATGAGCATGAAGATCCGCGCCTAGGTGAACACCAAGATTGGGGTACTTATATATTCAATTACGGTCGTAATGAAGTGCGTAACTTCTTAATGGCTAACGCGCATTATTGGCTGACTGAATTCCACATTGACGGCTTTAGGGTAGATGCTGTCGCGTCTATGCTTTACCTTGATTACTCACGTAAAGCAGGTGAATGGCTACCCAATAAATTTGGCGGCCGTGAAAATCTAGATGTCATTGATTTTTTGAAACAGTTTAACGTCATGGTGGGTGAAGAATTTCCCGGCGTACTAACGATAGCCGAAGAATCTACCGCTTGGCCTGGCGTATCTAGGCCAGTTTATTTAGGCGGCTTAGGCTTTAGCATGAAATGGAATATGGGCTGGATGAACGACACGCTTTCATATATTGAAAACGACCCGGTACATAGACGTTATTACCACGACATGCTTACTTTTGGCCAGCTTTACGCCTATTCAGAAAATTTTGTATTACCATTCTCGCATGATGAAGTGGTACACGGTAAACATTCCTTACTCGACAAAATGCCAGGTGATACATGGCAAAAGTTCGCAAATCTGCGTTTGTTAGCGACACACCAAATGACAGCTCCGGGTAAAAAACTCAACTTTATGGGCAATGAGTTTGGACAAGGACGAGAATGGAACGTAAACAGTAGCCTAGATTGGCATTTATTGGGTGATGAATATGCAGGCCACGCTTGGCATCAAGGCATCAAGTTAGCCAACACCGATTTAAACAATCTGTATAAAAACATCACAGCCTTACATACGCTTGATTTTGAGCACCAAGGCTTCGAATGGATAGACTGTCACGACACAGAACAATCGATAATCAGCTTCATTAGACGGGGCTTAGACAATAGTTTTGTTATAATAGTGTTGAATTTTACGCCTGTGTTACGCAATCAATATAGAATTGGCGTGCCACAAGCTGGCACTTATCATGAAATATTTAACAGTGATGCAGCGTGCTACGGCGGCAGTAATAGTGGAAACGGACCAGCATTAAATACTGAAAACATTGCATGGATGCATCACAATCAATCGCTTGTAATAACTTTGCCACCTTTGGCTGGTATCGTTTTACAATTAAAATAACTTAATAAAAAGCACTTTCACATCAATGGCAACGTTAACTGAACTACCAGTATGGCAAACTCTTTGCCTACATAAAGAAAAAGTTATTTCCACACACATGCGCGATTTATTCGCAAATGACCCTGATCGTTTTAATAAATTTAGTCTGATGTTTGATGATTTATTATTAGATTATTCTAAGCATTTAATTAATGATGAAACCATGCCATTACTGATGAAAATGGCCCGTGAATCAAAAATTGAAAGCTGGCGCGACCGTATGTTTGCGGGTGAAAAAATCAATATCACGGAAAATCGTGCCGTGTTGCATACCGCCCTGCGCAATCGTGCCAATACACCAGTGATGGTTGATGGCAAAGATGTGATGCCAGAGGTGAACGCTGTATTAGCACAAATGCGTGAGTTTTCAGAAAAAGTTCGTGACGGCAGCTGGCTAGGCTATAGCGGAAAACGTATTACTGACATCGTCAATATAGGTATTGGCGGTTCTGACTTGGGTCCAGTCATGGTTTGTGATGCTTTAAAACCATACGCAGGACCAGACTTAGAAATACACTTTGTATCGAATATCGACGGTGCGCATTTAATGCGTGCTCTTGAAGTGTGTAATCCTGAAACGACATTATTTATAGTCGCTTCCAAAACATTTACCACACAAGAAACCATGACCAATGCGCTCTCTGCGCGTACTTGGTTTTTGGCCGCGGCAAAAGATGAAGCACAGGTTGCAAAACACTTTGTAGCGCTTTCTACTAATGCCAAAGCGGTGCAAGCCTTTGGTATCGACACTAACAATATGTTTGCTTTTTGGGACTGGGTGGGTGGCCGCTATTCACTTTGGTCGGCCATCGGTTTATCTATCGCCTTATATGTAGGGATGGATAACTTTGAAGCCCTACTCACTGGCGCGCATGAAATGGATGTTCATTTCAAAACTGCGCCATTAGAGCAAAATATGCCGGTCATTATGGCGCTCATTGGTATTTGGTATAACAACTTTTTTAATGCCGATACGCATGCAATTTTGCCTTATGATCAAGGTATGGCGCGCTTCCCAGCTTATATGCAACAAGCGGATATGGAAAGCAACGGCAAGTTTATTTGTCGTGACGGTAGTCGCGTAAAATACAAAACTGGCCCGGTAATTTGGGGTGAAGCCGGCACAAATGGTCAGCATGCGTTTTATCAGCTGATACATCAAGGTACGCAAATTGTGCCATGTGACTTCTTAATGCCGGTACATAGTCATTACGCGATAGGCAAAAGTGGTTACGCGCACCACAAAATTTTGCTGGCTAACTTTCTGGCGCAAACACAATCGCTAATGCTGGGCAAAACTCAAGAACAGGCACGTGCAGAGCTAGAGCTTCAAGGCATGTCTGGCGAAGCACTTGAGAATCTTTTACCGCATAAAGTATTTGAAGGTAATCGTCCTAGCACTTCCATTATGTTCGACAAGCTAACACCGAACACTTTAGGGCGATTAATTGCTTTGTATGAACATAAAATATTTGTGCAAGGCATGATTTGGGATATTAATAGTTACGACCAATGGGGCGTGGAATATGGTAAACAAATTGCACAACAAATCCTGCCACAATTAATTAACGATGAAATGGTTAGCAATTACGACAGCTCAACGA
>JBEDKX010000062.1:0-5433 GCA_041171965.1 Pseudomonadota bacterium
TCGGCAGTTTTGATGACATCTAAATTGTGCTCAATAATTACTATGGTATTGCCTGCGTCGCGTAAACGATGAATCACATCGAGTAATAATTGAATATCGGCAAAATGCAGGCCAGTGGTTGGTTCATCCAAAATATACAGCGTACGGCCGGTATCTCGCTTACTCAACTCTAAGGCCAGTTTTACCCGCTGCGCTTCGCCGCCAGATAAAGTGGTCGCACTTTGCCCAAGTGTAATATAGCCTAAACCAACATCTAATAATGTTTTGAGTTTGCGAGAAATTACCGGTTGTGCGCTAAAAAATGTATGCGCTTGCTCAACTGTCATTTCTAATACTTCGCGGATATTTTTACCTTTGAATTGAATTTCTAAGGTTTCGCGATTGTAACGGTGACCTTTACACACATCACATGGCACATAAACATCAGGCAAAAAGTGCATTTCTACACGTAAAACGCCATCGCCCTGGCAAGCTTCACAGCGGCCACCTTTTACGTTAAATGAATATCTACCGGGTCCGTAACCACGCACCCGGCTTTCTGGCACGCCAGCAAACAAATCACGAATCGGTGTAAATAGGCCGGTGTAAGTCGCTGGATTAGAGCGCGGAGTACGGCCAATTGGGCTTTGGTCTACATCAACGACTTTGTCAAAAAATGCTAAGCCGTCAATTTCACCAAACGCGGCAGGCTCGGTACTGCTGCCGTATAAATGTTGTGAAACGACGCGGTATAAAGTGTCATTAATCAGCGTCGATTTACCACTACCAGAAACGCCGGTGATGCAGCTTAATAAGCCTACCGGCAATTTAAGCGTCACATCTTTCAAGTTGTTGCCGGTGGTATTGCTTAATTTAAGCCAGCGCGCCGGGTCTGGCGGTGTGCGTTTTTTGTTATAAATAATCTGTTTTTTGCCGCTTAAATAATCGCCTGTCAGAGAATTTGGGTTGGCTTGTACTTCTTCTGGCGTGCCTTCTGCCACAATTTGTCCACCGTGTTCACCCGCGCCTGGACCAATATCAATCACATAATCGGCCGCCATAATCGCGTCTTGGTCATGCTCCACCACAATTACGCTGTTGCCAATATCGCGCAAGCGCTTAAGGGTTTCTAGCAAACGGTCGTTGTCGCGCTGATGTAAACCGATAGACGGTTCATCCAGCACATACATAACGCCAGTCAAGCCGCTACCAATTTGGCTGGCTAAACGAATACGTTGCGCTTCACCGCCAGACAGCGTTTCTGCTGAGCGTGAAAGCGACAAATACTCTAAACCTACATTGGTTAAAAATTTAAGTCGATTGCTAATTTCTTTAACGATTTTATCGGCAATGGCCAGTTTCGCACCAGTTAATTCAAGCGTATCAAAGAAAGTAAGCGCTAACTTAAGTGGCACTTGACAGACTTCGTGGATGTTTTTATTGCCCACTTTAACGTGACGCGCTTCTTTGCGTAAGCGCGTACCAGCACAGTCTGGACAGCTTTGTGAATTTAAATATTTGGCCAATTCTTCACGCACTGTTTGCGAATCGGTCTCGTGATAACGGCGTTTTAAATTGATTAAAATACCTTCGAAGGCGTGAATTTTTTGAAAGAAAACACCGCGCTCGTTGAGATATTTGAACGGGATTTCTACTTTACCGCTACCGTTGAGTAATATCGATTGAATCGCCTCAGCCAATTGTTCAAAGGGCGTATCCAGGTCAAAATTATAGTGTGAAGCTAAACTGCTGAGCATTTGAAAGTAAAACTGGTTGCGTCTATCCCAGCCTTTAATCGCACCAGCGGCTAGTGATAAATGCGGAAAAGCCACCACTCGTTTAGGGTCAAAAAAGTTGATGTTGCCTAAACCATCACACACCGGGCAAGCGCCCATCGGGTTGTTAAACGAAAATAAACGCGGCTCTAGTTCAGCCAGTGAGTAGTCACATTCTGGGCATGAGAACTTGGCAGAAAACACATATTCTTTATCGGTATCCATTTCTACCGCAATCGCTTTGCCTTCGGCTAAACGCAAGGCTGTTTCAAAAGATTCAGCAATACGCTGCTTCATGTCTTGCTTAACTTTAATGCGGTCAATGACCACATCAACACTATGTTTAGTTGTTTTAGCGAGTGTCGGTAGCGCATCTACTTCATAAATTTTGCCATCAATACGCAGGCGTACAAAACCTTGCGCCTTTAATTCTTCAATTAAATCAAGTTGCTCACCTTTGCGATTGCTCACTACAGGCGCTAATATCATGAGCTTGGTATCTTCTGGTAAAGCCAATACGTGATCTACCATTTGGCTCACGGTTTGCGCTTCTAACTTGGTGCCATGTTCTGGACATTCCGGGTCGCCAGCACGCGCATATAAAAGACGTAAATAATCGTGAATTTCTGTCACGGTGCCCACGGTTGAACGCGGGTTGTGTGAAGTTGATTTTTGCTCAATAGAAATCGCTGGCGATAAGCCCTCAATCAAATCCACATCAGGTTTATCCATACGCGCTAAAAACTGTCGAGCATAAGCAGAAAGCGATTCTACATAGCGCCGCTGACCTTCTGCATAGAGCGTATCAAAGGCAAGAGAAGACTTGCCAGAACCAGATAAACCCGTAATAACCACCAGCTTATTACGTGGAATATCCAGCGATATATTTTTTAAATTGTGCGTGCGTGCACCGCGTATTTTGATGAATTCCATAATGCTTTTACGTAAGACCTAGGTTAACTTCAAGGCAACCTGCTAATATACCTACTTTTACGAATTTAGCTTATAAATTTTTCATGAAAGCATCAAATAAACCATCATATGGCGAGTCTGTCGCTGAAACAATCGCCTCGGCAGAGATGGCTGTCATCGATACTGTAGTGCTAGATAAAATGACGCCTACCGAAGTTCGCGCTACTGCTAGTTTGGCCGCCATTTATGGCCTGCGCATGTTCGGTATGTTTTCTATATTGCCCATTTTTGCTATTTACGCCTCAACAGCTTTTACCGAGCAACCAAGCGCACTGATGATAGGGCTGGCGTTGGGCGCTTACGGCCTTACACAAGCCCTTTTCCAATTGCCTTTTGGTATGGCGTCAGATAAGTTTGGTCGTAAGCCTATGATTTATCTTGGACTATTTATCTTTGCTATTGGTAGCATGGTGGCGGCTTTAGCGATGAATATTGAAGGCGTTATTATTGGTCGTGCCATTCAAGGTGCTGGCGCGGTTTCTGCCGTGGTGACGGCTTTGTTGGCAGACTTAACCCGTGATGAAAATCGCACTAAAGCGATGGCGAGCATAGGCGGTACGATAGGCGTAGCCTTTGCTGTTTCCTTAGTTGGTGGCCCCTTGCTTAATCAATGGATAGGCGTGCCCGGTATTTTTGTGATGACCGCATTATTAACGCTGGCCGCGATTGCCGTGGTGAAGTTTTTGGTGCCAGATCCTTTGCATAGCCATTATCATTCGGATGCCAGCGCGGCACCGGCCAAGCTGAAAGATGTACTGAAGAATACACAATTATTACGCCTGAATTTCGGCATTTTTTCTTTGCATGCAGCGCAAATGGCCATGTTTGTGGTGGTGCCGTTTGCCATTAAGCAATCAAGTGATTTGCATGAAAACCAGCATTGGCATCTATATTTGCCAATTTTGCTCGCTTCTTTTGTATTAATGGTTCCAGCCATTATTTATGCCGAAAAATATGCCAAAATGAAATTGGTATTTGTTAGCGCCATTGCCATGATGTTGCTAGCGCAGTTAACCTTTGCTGCTTCTATAGAACATTTCTGGGGTATTGTCATTTCACTTACGTTGTACTTTATTGCCTTCAACGTGCTCGAAGCTTCATTACCTTCTATTATTAGCAAAATGGCGCCGGCTGCAGCAAAAGGTACAGCGATGGGCGTTTATAACACCTCGCAGTCGCTGGGCGTTTTTGTCGGCGGTGCATTGGGTGGTTATTTGTCACACAAACTAGGCTTTGCTAGCGTATTTATTTTTTGTAGCGTAATGATGTTTTTATGGCTAATATTGGCATATTCAATGCAAGCGCCGCCCGCATTAAAAACCAAGATGTATAGCTTGGATGAAGCAAGCGCCGAGTTGACCAGTGTGCAGGCGGAGTTGCTAAAAAACAATCTAGCTAAATTAGTGGGCGTGATTGAGGCCGTGGTGTTGCCACAAGAGCGTACGATTATATTGAAAATAGATAAAACGCAAGAATGGGATGAAACCCAATTGCAAACGCAAGTGTATCAATTGTTGAGGGGATAAAAATGGCATCAGTTAATAAAGTGATTTTAGTAGGTAACTTAGGCAAAGACCCAGAAGTTAGATTTATGCCTAACGGCGAGGCGGTTTGTAATTTTAGTATTGCGACCACTGATAGCTGGAAAGACAAAGCCGGTGCCAAACAAGAAAGAACAGAATGGCACAATATTGTCATGTATCGTAAATTAGCCGAAATTGCTGGTGAATACCTTAAAAAAGGTCGCCCAGTTTATGTAGAAGGCCGCTTGCAAACACGTAAATGGCAGACTAAAGAAGGCCAAGATCGTTACACCACAGAAATTATTGCCGACCAAATGCAAATGCTTGGTGGCCGTGACGGTGGCGGCAGCTCAAACGCAAGTTACGATGGCGCGATGGATCAAAGTGGCGGCAGTACAGATTACAACCAAGCCCCTGCCCAAGGCAGTCAATCATCGGCTAAACCAGCACAGTCTAGCGCTAAGCCAGTGGCAAGCGGTTCAGGTTTTGATGATTTTGAGGATGACATTCCTTTTTAGAATTTACCAAAAGTAATATTGTAAACAAACCCCTCTAGAATCATCAGTTCTAGAGGGGTTTGTACATTCAATTCGCCATTAATACTGAGATTGGCTTGCCTAGCGCATAAGTACCGCACTCGCAAAAATCAACACCCATTAAGTTAGATCAAGCTTTTTATAATCTTCGATACCAAGTATTTTCCTTGAGCCATTATGCAGGCAAATCTTCATCACTTTATTATTAGTTGAGGTTGACACATAAAGTGCATTTTCTTTGAGAATAGCATGAGTGGAATTAGGCACATGGTATGACCTCTCTCTTTTTGATAGCTTATCTAATATTACAATTTTATTTTCTAACGCATCAAATTTATGCAGGTGCCATCTATTTGAATCTGCCATAACAGTTACCCTTAGAAAATTGAGACCAATAAATGAAGATAGAGGTAAAAAGATATTAATAAAACTGCACAGAAGCGGAATGCGTTATTCATGCGCGATCTCATAGAGATGATACATTAATATATACTAAAGTATAAGTTGTGGTGACGTTAATTAAGGGGTTTTCAAGTCGTTGAGCACACTTGAAAGACTAATGCGTGTTTTGAGCGAGAGAATAGAATTTTGAAGTTGGTTTTGTGATTTTGTGTTTTTAGCAGTAAGCCAAATTAAACAAATTTTTGC
>JBEDKX010000063.1:0-5408 GCA_041171965.1 Pseudomonadota bacterium
ATTTTATTAGCTGGGCTAAAAATAATGGCGTACCAGTCGGTCCCGGCCGTGGATCTGGTGCCGGCTCCGTGGTGGCTTACAGCTTAGGTATTACCGATTTAGATCCGCTAGAATACAACTTATTGTTTGAGCGTTTTCTGAACCCAGACCGCGTTTCTATGCCCGACTTTGATATTGACTTTTGCCAAGAAGGGCGAGATCGCGTCATTGATTACGTGAAGCAGAAATATGGGCTAGATGCTGTTTCACAGATTGCTACTTTCGGGACTATGGCGGCCAAGGCGGTGATACGCGATGTTGGTCGCGTGTTGGATTTACCGTTCCACTTTGTTGATGGTATCAGCAAGCTCATTCCGCTAGAGTTAGGCATTACCTTAACCGATGCTTTGGTAAAAGAACCACAATTAGCCGAGCGCCGCGAGAACGAAGAAGAATTGCGCGAGTTGTTAGAGTTAGCCTTGCGCCTAGAAGGTTTGGTGCGCGAAATGTTGGTATGCATGCCGGCGGCGTTCTTATTTCACCGGGTAAAATTTCTGATTTCTCACCTATTTATTGTCAGGCAGACGGCGCTAGTTTAGTCAGTCAATACGATAAAGATGATGTGGAAGCAGTAGGTTTAGTGAAGTTTGACTTTTTAGGTTTACGCACGCTGACAATTTTAGAGTTGGCGTTGGTGAATGCCAATAAGCAGCGTGCTACTGAAGGCTTAACACCTCTAGCTTTTGCCACCATACCGCTAAACGATAAAGCGACTTTCCAGCTACTAAAAACGGCTAATACTACGGCGGTGTTTCAGCTAGAGTCGCGCGGCATGAAAGATATGTTGAAGCAGGCGATGCCAGATTGCTTTGAAGATATTATTGCCCTAGTGGCGCTGTATCGACCAGGCCCAATGGATTTGATTCCTGACTTTTGTCGCCGTAAACATGGTAAGCAGCGTGTGGAATATCCACATCCGCTGACTGAGCCTATCCTGAAAGAAACTTATGGTATTGCCGTGTATCAAGAGCAGGTGATGCAGATTGCTCAAGTGGTGGCCGGTTATAGTTTGGGCGGCGCTGATTTGTTACGTCGCGCCATGGGTAAAAAGAAAAAAGAAGAGATGGATGATCAGCGTAAAACCTTCACCGAAGGTGCTGTCAAAAATAATATGACTGAGCGTCAAGCGACAGAGCTATTTGATCTGTTGGAAAAATTTGCTGGTTATGGTTTTAATAAATCGCACGCGGCAGCCTATGCGCTGGTGGCTTATCACACGGCTTATTTAAAAGCGCATTATCCAGCGGCATTTTTGGCCTCGACCATGTCGGCGGATATGAACAATACCGACAGCGTACATATTTTTTATGACGATTGTGCGCCCAACCAAATTGAAGTGCTGCCGCCTGATGTTAATCATAGTGACTTTAAATTTACTCCCACCAGTAGCAAGCAAATATTGTATGGTTTAGGTGCAGTAAAAGGCACCGGCATGGCGGCCATTGAGGTGATTTTACAAGCGCGTCGTCAAGATGGTCCATTTTTAGACTTATTCGATTTTTGTAATCGTTTAGATCTACGCAAAGTGAATCGCCGCGTGGTCGAGTCTTTAATCCGCGCAGGTGCTTTTGATCAGCTTCAAACGGGCGTTAACCCAAGCCGTAATGCCTTGCTTGCCGGTGTGGCAATGGCGATGGCAGCGGCTGAGCAAAATAGCGCCAATAGCAATCAAAATAGTTTGTTCGGTGAAATAGCAGATAAAGCAGCTAATATTTTGCCGACAGTACCAAGCTGGACTGAGCAGCAGCGTTTACAAGAAGAAAAAGCCGCGCTAGGTTTTTATTTTAGCGGCCATCCATATTGGGCTTATCAAAAAGATATTAGCCAATTTGTTTCAACAACCTTGGCTAATTTGGCACCAAAAGAACAGCCACAATTAATCGCCGGCATTGTTTCTGGTGTACGTAATCGCATGACTGCACGCGGTAAGATGGCGATTGTTGGTTTAGACGATGGCACTACGCGGATTGAGGTGGTGGTTGGTAGCGATTTGCTGAATCAATATCAAGCTTTATTAAAAGATGACCAATTGATTATTGTAGAAGGTCGCGTGAGTAACGATGAATTCTCCGGTGGCATTCGCGTGAATGCTAGAAAGCTACATAATTTATCTGGCCTACGAAACAGTAAAGCCAGCTTCTTAAAGATTTCATGCAATGGGCAAGCCGATGCCGTTAAATTAAAGGCTTTATTGAAGCCTTATTGTAAAAGTGTTTCAGATGAATCTCGCGGTTGCCCAGTGAAAGTTGAGTATCATAATAAAACGAGTAAGGTAGAATTGATGCTGGGAAACGATTGGCGTGTAGATCTGCATGATGAGTTGATTGCGGGCTTAACTGACTGGTTGACTCAAAGCAACGTAAAAATCCTATATAATTAACGATTACTAGCCACATTAAATTGAATACTGCGTTTGCAGGGTCTTGCCGTACTAAACCGTACTGTCTGCGACGCGACCCTACACCTTGTCTTCAATCGAATGTGGCTCAAAATAATATTTAAAAAAACTTTAATTACTGAGTTAAGCGCATGAAAATAAGTTACCTCGATTTTGAACAACCGATTGCAGAACTTGAAAGCCAAATTGAAGGTTTGCAAGCCGCACACGATGCCAACGATGCTTTGGATATTTCTAAGGAATTGACTGCCTTAGAAAAGAAAAACCAAAAATTATCTGAGGATATTTATGGCAATTTAAGTGCATGGCAAATTTCGCAATTGGCGCGTCATCCGCAGCGTCCTTACACATTAGATTACATTCAAGGTATGTTTACTGACTTTGAAGAGTTACATGGGGATAGGGCTTATGCTGACGATCCTGCCATTGTTGGCGGTTTAGCTAGGTTTGAAGGTCAGCCGGTGATGGTGATTGGTCACCAAAAAGGCCGCGATGTTAAAGAGCGTCAATATCGCAACTTTGGCATGCCTCGCCCAGAAGGCTATCGCAAAGCGTTACGACTATTTCGCCTAGCTGAAAAATTCGGTATTCCTATCATTACGTTAATCGATACTCCGGGCGCTTATCCTGGTATTGGTGCTGAAGAGCGTGGACAGTCTGAAGCTATTGCGCGTAATTTATATGTAATGGCTGAACTTGAAACGCCTATTATCGGCGTGATTATTGGTGAAGGCGGCTCTGGTGGTGCATTAGCACTCGGAGTAGTCGATCAATTGCTGATGATGCAATACGGTACTTACTCAGTCATTTCACCTGAAGGTTGTGCTTCAATTTTGTATAAGAGTGCAGACAAAGCTTCAGTGGCCGCAGAGTCATTGGCAATTACTGCTGATCGTTTAAAAAGTATGGGTCTGATAGATCGCATCATTCCTGAACCTTTAGGTGGCTCACATCGCTCGCCAGAGTTGGTGATGGAAACATTACGCGTAGCGCTAAGAGAAGAGCTAGCCAAGCTTAAATCAAAGTCTATTAAGTTATTGTTGGTTAGACGTTACGAGCGTTTAATGGGTTATGGTAAATATAAAGAAGTGGCTGAAAAAAAGCAGCCAATCAAACTCTAAGTGGTTAAATTTTTAGTCTGAATTGTCTGGCTAGCAGGGTAATACGTTGAATAAGGAGCCGGACATTAAGGCTAAAAAGAGGAAACTAGGCCCAGCTCAATTGGCTATTGCTGCCAATTTACAAGACCCATTGCTATCTCAAGTCAGTAACTTTTTAGCTCAGCAATTAAAGCCTAATCAACATGTGTTATTAGGCTTAAGTGGCGGTTTAGATTCTTGTGTATTGCTTCATTTGCTAGCTGCTGCTCAGCAGATCGTTCCATTCCATTTGCATGCCATGCATGTGCATCATGGTTTAAGTGTCAATGCAGATGCCTGGGCTACGTTTTGTACAGAACAGTGTGTGTTGCTGAATATACCTTTACAGATTATTAAGGTTGATATTGAGGCAAGCCCAAAATTGGGTATAGAAGCTGCCGCTCGGCAACTACGCTATGAAGCGCTATTTAATAACGTTTTACCTGACTTATTGGTCCCAAATCAGGCCGATTTCATTGTCACCGCTCACCATCAAGACGACCAAGCTGAAACGCTTTTATTGCAATTATTCAGAGGCGCTGGTGTTAAGGGTTTGGCCAGCATGGCTGCAGTGGATCCGTCTAGGCGACTACTGCGACCATTGCTTGAAGTTAGTCGCCAAACATTGCAAGATTACGCAGAACACCATCAGCTAAAATGGTGCGATGATGAAAGTAATGCTGACACCCATTATGAACGTAATTTTTTGCGGCATAACATAATGCCAATATTGGAAACGCGTTATCCTGCCATTAAGTCTGTGTTAGCCAGAAGTGCGTCTCACCTCGCAGAAGCGAACGAGTTGTTAGATGCCTTGGCCGAACTTGATGCCACGACTTTATTGTTAAATAATAGTTTATGCCTGAATGGCTTGGCTCAATTGGCACAGGTACGTGCAAAGAATGTACTGCGCTGGTGGTTTGCAAAAAATCAACTGGCGATGCCGAGTTCAGAACATTTAAGTGAAATAATCAATCAGTTACTGAATGCAAAAGCCGATGCCAATATTAATATTCAATTAAACATTAGCGGTCAAATAAACCTTAGCAATCAAACAAACCTAAGTAGTCAAATAAACCTAAGTAGTCAAATAAACCATAGCTGTCAAACGCAGCATTTAACTTTAAAAAGATTTCAGCATCGTGCTTATTTGTTAGCAGAACAAAGCGCACCAGTTTTTGATTTGCTCTGGACTGGCGAAGCAGAGTTAAGCTTGCCAAACGGCGCTAAGTTGCACTTTAAACAAGTGATGGGTGCTGGCTTAGCACTTAAGTTTGGTATGACTAAGCTAAGAATTACCAATCGCGCTGGCGGCGAACGGTTTAAACCAAATGTCTTAAGACCGACCAGAACGCTGAAACACCTATTGCAAGAAGCGAATATTCCGCCTTGGCAACGTGATTATTTACCACTCATTTATTGGCATGATACCTTGGCTTTCGTGCCATATATTGGCATGGCAAATGAACTGCAAGCAACTGAACATGAATTAGGCTTGGAAATTACTTGGCAAGATTTGTCAGTTTAAATCTTCAAACAGCAGCTAAATGATTTGTGCTAATTCTGTTCCAATATGCCGTGCAATTCTGGCCAGATATTGTCTAGTATTAGCGGTTGCGCAAGCGCGTTTGGGTGAATGCCATCGTCCTGATTCAAATTTGGTATCGTTGCAACATTTTTTAGCATAAAAGGCACAAAATTAATTTTGTGTTGTTGGCTTAAATCACTAAAAGTTTGGCTAAATTTAGTTGAATATTTTGCGCCGTAATTGGGTGGTATTTTCATCCCCAATAATAGTACTTTTGCATTTGATTTTTCACTTAGGCTGATCA
>JBEDKX010000064.1:0-7733 GCA_041171965.1 Pseudomonadota bacterium
GAAGGTCTTTGGGAAGCAGGTATTACCGATTATGCTCAAGATTTACTTGGCGACATTGTCTTTATTGATGCACCTTCAATCGGCTCTGTATTAATCGCGGGCCAGCCTTGCGGATTAGTGGAATCAGTAAAAACAGGTTCTGATTTGCATGCATTGGTTGATGGCGAAGTACTTGAAATCAATGAAGCGCTGATAAGTACACCAGAACTCATCAACGAAGATCCTTATAAAGCTTGGATATTTAAGTATAGACCAAGCTTAGCCAGCGTTGAGGATCAATTACTTTCTGCATCTGCCTATAAAATGCTTATCAACGACTTGTAATTAAACTCACTTTTGAAACACTAGCCGCACTGAATCAATTGATTTAGCAAGCTCGGCAGTGACGCTGGCCAACAGTTTTTGTTCAATGACAGGCACTTCAAGCTGAAGAACTTCATGTACTTTATTCGCTAACAATTGCTCAATAGCAGGCAAGTCTGCGCTCAATTCGGTGGTGAAGTTATTTTTTGCAGCTTCGGCTAATACTGCAAAATCATTACGTAAAGTAGCACTCAACTCATTAGACAAGCCTTGATAGATAGCTGGAAAAGTATCGCCCAGCTTTTGCTCTAATTGCTGCTGTGATTGCTGTTGTAATGCCTCTAAATATAAATTTAATTCTGTGTTCGTTTGATCTGTTAGCGATTGATATGTCGAGCCTAACTCAATTGAAAGTTTAGCTTTATGTTCACTTAAAACATCTTCATGCAAGCTTGAAATTTTGGCTTGAAATGCCTGTGTAGCATGCTCTACGACCGATGTTTCCAATCTATCTAACGTCACTTGCAATTGCCCAATCAGCATTTGCTCCATTGCAGGCAATGCTTCGGAAAGATTACTTTGCACCATTGAGATTGCTTTCGCTTGCATTTGACTCAAGGCCTCATTTAGGTCTGCTTTTAAAATGGCGGCATTAGCATGCATCATGCTAGGTAATGTAGTTGCCAAATCAGCCTTTGTCTTATCAACAAAATTAGCCGTATTACGCATAATCGCTTGCTGCGTAGCCGCTAGCTCCTCGCCAACATAGTGCCTCAAAGCATTTTGCTTCTCCTGCTGAATCAACTCAAATTTTTGCGCCAATTGTTCAGACTGTTGTTCATATTGTTGTGCAAGCGCACTAGAAAGATAAGTTTGATTGGACTTTTGAATATTAGCCGACTCGCTTAACAAGCTATTCATCAGCTCGCTATGCATTTTTAAGCTCATTTTTTGGGCAACTGACCTTTCAATTTCATGTTCTAAGGTCGGCCTAATTTGGCTGATAATTTGCGCTAGCAAGTCAGCCGAAAGTGGCACTGGTTTAGTGCTAGATTTATCTGCGCTAGCATGCACCTCAGTGAGTAAAGGGATATCATCTTCTTGCATTTTTTAAGCCTATTAAAATGAGATAGATCGCCCTACAAGAGCTGGGGCATTTAGTTTACTGATGCTCAGCCATGTCGGTGTTTTTTATTTCATAACCGCGATCACGGTAAAATTTGAAGCGTACTCGCGCTGCCGACTTATCAGATTCCTCATGCCCCACCAGCTCAACCAAATAACGAAATCGGCTAAAAAATGGCGGGGTTTCTGATTGCAGATTAATCAACACATCATCTTGCAATAAGTTTTCACCAGTCGCATCTAGTACGATGGGCGAAAATTTGCTCATAGCATGATCAGGAAAATTACTAGGTAGAAAACTAGTTGCAGATAACTGCCAAAGTTGCTTATTTAAGGCAAGATTCATCATATCACCCTGCGTAAACACGGTTAACTGGCGGCCCTTTGTCACGGCCTTCTCACAAAGATCCGTGACTTTAGCTAATTTATCCGGCACATTGAAAATAAATTCTACGCGTGTCATTAAGCAACTCTAGTTAATTGTCAGCTTAGCTTTTGTTGGCGCGAGCGACTAAAAACTCGGTCAGCATCGGCACTGGGCGACCTGTACCACCTTTTTCTTTACCTGATTTCCATGCGGTGCCTGCTATATCTAGGTGTGCCCACTCATATTTTTTAGCAAAACGCGACAAGAAACAAGCTGCAGTAATACTGCCGCCAGCACGTCCGCCAATATTGGCGATGTCAGCAAAATTGCTATCCAGCAATGGTTGATAGTCATCCCACATAGGCATATGCCAAGCGCGATCTAGAGAGGTTTCACCAGCTTGCAATAGCTCTTTGGCTAAATCATCGTTATTACTGAACAAACCACTCGCGTGATGACCCAAGGCAATGACACAAGCACCAGTTAATGTTGCAATGTCGACCACCGCGCTTGGCTCAAAACGCTCCGCATAAGTCAGTGCATCACACAAGATTAAACGCCCTTCTGCATCAGTATTTAAGCACGGCCATCAGGCATATTCTCACAAGTCGGAATCAGCCCAATCACATTTAGCGCTAAATCCATTTCTGCAATAGTTTTAAAAGTACCAAGCACGCTGGCTGCGCCACACATGTCATACTTCATCTCATCCATTTCAGAACCTGGCTTTAATGAAATACCACCCGTGTCAAAAGTAATGCCTTTGCCCACTAGCACGACAGGCTTTTGATCTTTCTGGCCTTTCATGTGATGCATGACAATAAATTTAGGTGGTTCTTCACTGCCTTGTGTCACACCCAAGAATGAACCCATGCCCAATTTTTCAAGGGCATCACGCTCTAAAACTTCTACCGCAAAACCATAGTTCGCACCCATCGCCAGTGCCTGTTCTGCTAAATAAGTTGGCGTGCAGACATTAGGTGGAAGATTACCTAAATCTTTGGCTAAACTTACGCCTTTAGCCAAAGCCTGCCCATCGAGCAAACCCAGTTGAGCTGCTTGCATGTCATTGGCGTCTGCAACATTAACGCTAATAGAGGTGAGACCTTTTTTAGCCGCCTCTTTTTTAGAGTCATCTGGCTTCTTTTTAATCGCGTCAAATTTATAACTTGCATCCAGCATCACCTCTGCCATGAGAGCAACTTTACGTCTGCTAGTTAAATTGCTGGCATTTAAAGAAGCAACCGATAAATCTGCTAGAAAACTGGCAACATCCTTAGCACCACTACTTGCCAAGGCTTTAACTGAGGCACGCACCGCTTTACAATATTGCTTATCAGTAAATTCAGATAACTTACCTAATCCGACCAACAACACGCGCTCACTAGCGGTGCCTGGCACATTGTGCAACATTAAACTTGAGTCTAATTTTCCATCCATGTCGCCACGCTTGAGAATACTGGTAATATAACCAGCAGCAGCCTCATCAATCATGCGCGCTGCCGTTGATAAATGGCTTGATTCATAAACGCCAACAATGACACAATCGCAAAGCTGTTTTTCCGGATTGCTGTTTTTTATGCTAAATTCCATGTTGCTGTACCCTTCGCTAGTATTAAGTTAAATTATCTCGTGTTTTACTGGTAATTCATAGTTGTAATTAAATTCATAGATGTCATTAAATAATCTTAAATAAACCATATGCTTTTTAGACGCGCACTTTTACAAGAACTCATGAGCACTGCTGCAGGTGCATTCCTCATTTTGCTGGGAATTGTAATTGCACAACGGACTGGTTATTTGATCCAAATTGCTGCCAATGGCATATTACCCAACGATGCCATTACCACCATACTGGGCTTCAACATAATACGGTTTCTGCCGATGTTATTGTCATTAAGTATATTTTTATCAGTATTAATGACACTTACTCGCTGGTATAGAGACTCGGAAATGGTCATTTGGTTTAGCTCTGGCTTAAGTATTAATAGCTTTATCAGGCCTGTGCTGACATTTACTGCGCCGATTATTTTACTCATTTTAATATTAAGCTTATTTATTACGCCATGGGCTACCAATAAAGTAGAAGAATACCGTACGCAACTTAAAAGCCGCGACGACTTAGCCGCTATTAGTCCAGGGGTGTTTAAGGAATCTTCCAATGCAGAACGCGTTTTTTTTGTAGAAAGCTTTGATGAGTTAGGGAATGTAGTCAAAAATATATTCGTCCAATCTATACAGCATCAAAAAGTAGGTATTATTGTCGCCACTCAAGGCAACCGCGTGACATTAGAAAACGGTGACAATTTTCTAGAAATGCATAACGGTAGACGCTATCAAGGGGCAAGGGGCAGCGCAGAGTTTTCGACTACCGAGTTTGAAAAATACGCGCTCAGGGTAGAAGCTACTGAAGCACAACGGGATGCACCTTCAACAGAATCTAAAACCAGCCGTGAGTTGCTTGAAAATAACAACAGTACTAATATTGCTGAACTACAATGGCGATTGGCCATTCCAATTTCTGCACTTATTTTAGTATTACTAGCTATACCATTAAGCGCACTAGACCCACGTTCTGGTCGCTCAGCCAATTTCGTGCTGGCTTTAGTCATTTATGTTATTTACAACAATGTGCTGAGCATTATCCAAGCATCCATTGCTCAAGAAAAAATCAGCTCCAGCATAGGCTTATGGCCAGTACATCTGATCTTTTTGGGACTGAGCATTTACATGCTACGTCGTCGGGTATTACAGCAACCTATTTTTCCACGTATTTTCCCTGCATTTTTATCAAAAAACCTAAACAAGTCATTTCCTACTAAGCAATGATTAGTTCGACACTCATAAAAATATGAAGATTATTTCTAGATACCTGCTCAAAGACGTTTTTGTTAATGTTCTTTTGATTACATTGGCTTTAATTGCCATGTTTTCATTTTTTAACTTAATTCAAGAACTTGAGAGTTTAGGTAAAGGCAATTATGGCATATGGAAAATACTGTTATTCGTATTACTGAGTTCACCCGGTCATATTTATGATGTGATGCCTGTTGCCGTACTAATAGGATGCATGGTCAGCCTAGGACAATTTGCCAGAAACTCAGAGCTAGTAGTCTTAAGAGTCAGCGGCGTGTCTGTATTTAATATTGCTGTCTTATTATTAAAAGTTGGTTTGATATTTACCATAGTGACTTTTCTGGTCGGTGAACTCATTACACCTTTCAGTGAAAAAGCTGCACGTCGCATGCGAATAAAAGCCACAGACTCGGTGATAGCACAAGACTTTAGATCTGGCCTTTGGGTAAAGGATGGTAATAGTTTTGTGAATGTAGAAGACGTGCTACCTGACGCCACTTTATTAAATATTCATATCTACGAATTTGATCAGAAATTTAAACTACAAACTATAAGCAACGCGAAGAGCGGCCAATTTGAAAATGATGCATGGCATCTTAAATCAGTATCAGAAACCTATTTTGACAAAGATACCATCCATACCAAACAATCGGTATCAGCAGAGTGGCGTTCGCTCATACGCCCAGAATTACTGAATGTATTATTAGTACTGCCAGAAAAAATGTCTGCATGGAATTTGTATTCCTACATCAAACATTTAAGTCTAAATAAACAAAAAACAACGCGCTACGAAGTAGCAATTTGGGGGAAACTAATTTACCCACTGGCCTGCTTGGTCATGGTGATATTAGCTCTGCCTTTTGGCTTCATACAGCAGCGTGGCACTGGCGCTAGCGGGAAAATATTAGTCGGCATCATGCTTGGTGTTGCCTATCAAATTTTAAATCGTGTATTTGTCCACTTAGGCCTACTCAATGACTGGTCACCATTATTTAGCGCCATTACACCAACCATTTTATTTTTAATGGCCGGCCTTATAATGCTTCATTACGTGGAACGTAGATAATATGGGTTTTAAGTAATCTATCATGTAAAAACAAAGACTTAGAATCAAATATTGCCCACAAAAATCCTAAGCCAAATAACATCAAGCTGACACTTGCAAGCACGTATCTAGCAACAGCCAATTCTATTGAGAGCAATTGGTTGTTTTGGTCCACTAGCTTTAATTGCCAAGTTTGCATGGCTAAAGTTTGCCCAGTTTTAAGCCAACACCAAATAAAATAAGCGCCTACAGAACAAAATAAAATGAGCTGTAAAGCGTAGCGCTTTAACCCGTGAGTGCCATCCCCCACCAACCATAGAAAAGCGTATCCACAAGCGAAACAAAGCGCAATCACCACTAGTGCATCATAAATAAAGCAAGCCACTAGTTTAGTTAAACTTGCAGATTTTTTTTGTATTGTCATATTGTTTTGCTTAGTATGAGAGATGGCCATTGAAAGTGGAGGTGAATACTAACTACTGAATATGCTGAGCAAGCACCCTAAATGGTGACTACTTTTAAATTTTAGTACGAACTAATTTAAATCTGCATCTTTATAAGTATCGGGTGATTCGCCACGTAACTTTGCGCGCTCAACTTCTGAAAGTCCTCGATACTCCATCCATTTTTTTCGGAGCTCATTTTTCTTTTCTGCTGATAATGATTGGAACTGCTGATGCTTTTTTCTGGCATTCTCGCGCTCATAAGGCGTCATACGACTCCAATTACTGAGTCGTTTTTGCACCAACGCTTGCTGACTCGGATGCATTTTTGGATAATCGCGAGCAATATCGAGCATTTTTTCACGTTGCCACGGGCGTAAAGTATCCCACTCAGAAGCTAATGGTTCTAGTACTTGACGCTGTTCATTACTCAACTGCGCCCAAATTAAATTAACATCTTCGGCTAAACTTAAATTGTTAAAAAACAGCCCACCTAACAATAAGCCAAAATATATTAGACTATTTACTTTTAGTCGCTTTTTGAAACTAACCATGTATCAAATCCTTTATCTGCATAAGCTTCTGGTGGCAAATCAGATGCCAGCAAGAATGCATCACTGTCCTCTAAATTAGCATTCCAACCAAACTGTTGGGCCGTATAAAATGCCAACAAAATAGCACACAGAATAATAGCTGCCGACACAGTACGATGGCGCTCTAACTGGTCGCCAAACCATGCTAAGGTATGACCGCCAGATTGCACTGCTTGACTATCCACCATCTGACGAACGGCTAGATTCCGCGCTACCAATAAACGCTTTGCTGTGACTGCAGTTAAATGCTGAGCATGATCATCCAACAAATCAACTACATAATGCGCAACGTCTGCATCTGACAGTTGATTCTCAACTGAAAAAACAGGGTCAACTTCGGCGTTCATTTTATTTTTGTGATTTTCATTTGTATCCAACATAGCCTCCTAGCTTTTCAGACCCTTATTCATTGCCATTGAGCTCGATATACCAAGTTTATCTAAACCTTGTTTTTTTAAGGTTAGCGCCAAGGCATGTACGGCGCGTGAACAGTGCGTTTTAACGCTACCATCAGAACAACCCATAATCTTTGCCGTTTCCGCGACATCCATATCTTCCCAGTAACGCAACACAAAGGCTTCTCGTTGACGTGCTGGTAATTTCTGTATGGCGAGCTCAATCAACTGTATCGTTTGGCTACGCTCAAGTTGAGCATGTGGCTGATCACTATCATCCTCGACATCAATTGTTTCTAACGGATCTCGTTCGTCACCAGCTTCTGCGCTGCCGCCAAAAGAGGACAATAAAGTTGTCCATAGATTACGCACTTTTTGTCTACGCCAATAATCACGCATAGTATTTTGTAAAATACGCTGAAAAAGCATAGGGAACTCCGCCACCGGCTTGTCCGCATATTTTGTAGCAAGCTTCATCATGGCGTCTTGAACAATATCAAGTGCAGCATGATCATCACGAACAGCATAAGTAGTCTGCTTAAAGGCTCGACGCTCAACTGCTGCGAGAAAATCTGAAAGTTCTTTAGCTGTTGCCATGTCTAATGA
>JBEDKX010000065.1:0-5301 GCA_041171965.1 Pseudomonadota bacterium
CGCATTACTCTGCGTCTACTGTTCTTTCTGCCAACTGTTCTTAGGTTGCATGGGCATATAGTCGGTCACGATTTAGCCTCCATCAACAATTTCAATGCCATAAAGGAGAATAATAACTAGATTAGCCATTCGTTGATGCAGATTATCTTGCAGAAAATTAATATTTTTTGTTCTCAAAGCTTTAGCTCATGCAAGTGAGTCGTTTACACGCACTTTGTAAAAGAACCGTGACAATATGTTTCTTATTTATCTGAGGTAATCAGTCTTTGCTAGCAAATTGCTCGGCTCGTATAATCAGGTAATTACAGCATGACATAATAAATAGATGTAGTTTTAACCCTTGTTATGGGTTACAAAAATCACATTTACATGGTTCTGCATATTTTTTATCATTGCTTATATTTTTTTGATAAAGACATTGATGGCATTGCCAAACTTCAAACTTAAGCTCTTTAGTTTCGTTTTGGCAAAGTTCGCATGGAAGTCCAGAAATTACCTTAGTTAGCCAAAAGCCAGGAATTCCACAATTAGGACAGCAAGAGTTGAGCTTTTCAACGAGATTCATAGACGCAGAACGAATGGTTTGCATTCTGGTTGGATTCAAAAATGCCCGTAAATCATTTTCAATAAAAACTTGGCCTGTTGCGCTTTTGTTTTTTGCCCAGATAAGCGCTTGCTGTAGTGCTTGATACGAATCAATCCCTTTTAAAAATTCTGGATGATGTTGAATATCAGGTCTGATAACTAAGCCATGTGAAGGAAAGTTAGCTTTAGTAAGATGCTCATCTAGATCATCAAGATTATCAATATCTTGAATGCATGCAGAATATGATTGCGCTGTATTCGAAGCCGATCCTATGATTTGAATCCCTCTTTCGTCATCAATTAAGATCACAATTTCATTGTTCCATGGAAACATCCCGGCATATGGATCTGTTGTAAACAGGCCTTCACTAGCGATACCAATTTTAGTATTGCCAATTTCCATACCTTTTCTGGCCTTAGCAATTGCAGCTTCAAGCTGATTTCCGTGTCTATCAATCTCGCCTGTGAAAGTACCAAACAAATCTGTGTCATATGCATCAGTGTGCAGCACCTCTAAGCCTACAGAATCTTTTAATACTTTTGAAATAATCTTCTCTTTGCCATGCTTGGTGAGTAAAGAAGCTTTTTTATCATAATAAAAAGAGTGCATTTGCAAAATCTAACTAAAGTGCTTAGCGAGGGCTGTATACAAAGGAATTCCTATTAATATATTAAATGGAAAAGTTATTCCTAACGACATGCCCATATATAAAGCGGGTTTTACTTCGGGCAGGGCATGTTTTAATACAGCTGGAACAGCAATATAAGATGCACTAGCCGCTAACACCATCAAAAGTACGGTTTCTCCTAATTCAAATCCAAGTAACTTTGCAATGCCTAGTGCGAGTGATGCATGCAGAATGGGTGCAATGACGCCATAAAGCACAGTGATCTTGGGTATTTTTTTCAACTGTGCAAAACTTCTAGCCGCTTGAAGCCCCATGTCTAATAAGAAGAAAGACAATATGCCTTTAAATAAATCTATCGAGAATGGTGCCATCATTTTATGGCCAGCATCACCGCTAAAGTAGCCAACCAACATAGATCCTAACAAAAGAATTTGGCCTCCATCAGTAAATGACTCGTGCAAAATCTTGCCAATTTTTGTTTTGTGCTCTGAATTTGTTTGATTCGACGCTCTTGCTTTATTAGCCAACACGATTGCAAGAATGATTGCCGGAGATTCCATTAAAGCCATTGCAGCAGCCATGTAGCCACCGTATTGAATACCAACTTGATCTAAGCTATTCGACGCTGTAATAAAGGTTACCGCACTAATCGATCCGTATGTGGCGGCGATGGCTGCAGCATCAAGTTTATTTAACTTTTTACTTAATAGAAAATAAGTCACAATTGGGATCAAAATGGCAAGGAATATTGATACGCCAAGCACCAAGCTTATATGAAGCGTAATACCAGATTGATTTAATGCGAAACCACCTTTTAAACCGAGCGCCATCAGCAAATATAGCGATAAAAACCTGGAGATCTGAGCAGGAATCTCTAGATTGGATTTAGCAAAACCTGCTGTCACGCCTAAGATAAAGAAAAGAACTGCAGGGTCAAGTAAAATGTTCATAGCGACACTCGTTATTTAAAGTGTGTGTATTTTATGAATATTATTTAATATAGTAAAATCAATAATCAAATGTTTAGGTATAGATAAAATCTATGAATGTTACTTTTAAACAACTAAAGTTATTCAAAGCTTTAGCTGATACGGGAAGCGTTACTGCAGCAGCAAGAATGATGCACATCACTCAGCCAACAGCTTCTATGCAGCTTAAGGAGCTAGCAAATGCAATTGGCTGCCCACTTTTTGAAATTATTGGAAAGAAGATCTACTTAACTTCGTTTGGGCATGAATTGTCATCAACTGCTCGGCGAATTTCGAATGAGTGGGAGTATTTTGAACAACACGTTTCTGGTATAAAAGGACTCACTAAGGGGAGTTTGAAAATTGCTATCGTCAGTACAGCAAAATATTTCATCCCTAAAATGCTTGGTTCTTTTTGCGAAAAATATCCCGATATCGATATTGCACTTGAAGTATTAAATCGTGACGGCGTTATTAAAAGATTAGAACAAAATATGGATGACATGTACATTATGTCGATGCCGCCACTTAATATTGAAATTGAGGATGAGGTTTTTATGCCGAATCCCTTGGTAATTATTGCGGCCAAGCAACATCCGCTTTCAAATAAAAAATCAATTGAGCTAAATGAATTGAAAAATGAGCGCTTTATTTTAAGGGAGCTTGGATCCGGCACAAGAACAGCATCAGCCATCCAATTTAAAAATAAAAAATTTGTACCAAATATCAGGCTAGAGCTTGGAAGTAACGAATCTATAAAACAATCAGTAGCTGCTGGACTAGGCCTTGGCCTTGTATCAATGCATGCATTAAATGATTATCCATATTTAGAAGATATATCCATTCTAAACATTAACGATTTTCCTATACATTCAAGCTGGCATATCGTGACATCAACGGGCAAGAAACTTTCACCAATCGCAAAAATATTTCACGATCATTTGCTAACGGAAGCTAAAGAGCTGAGTATCGTATAGATTAGGCCAACTAATGGAAGATACGTTTAAAATCTAATAACAGCGATTGGCTATAGGCTATTTGCATAGGATAAATAAAATATTCAATTTAAGTGTTTGCTACTATTCCCACTCAATAGTTGCCGGTGGTTTTCCTGAAATGTCATACACCACGCGGTTAATGCCACGCACTTCATTAATGATTCTGTTTGACACTTTGCCTAGTAAGTCATACGGCAATTCTGCCCAATGTGCCGTCATAAAATCACTGGTAACCACTGCACGCAAAGCCACTACGTAATCATAAGTACGGCCATCGCCCATCACGCCGACTGATTTTACTGGTAAAAATACCGTAAACGCTTGTGACGTCTTAGCGTACCAACCACTGGCATGTAATTCTTCAATAAAAATTGCATCAGCGCGGCGTAATAATTCGGCAAATTCTTTTTTAACTTCACCTAAAATTCGTACACCTAAGCCTGGACCTGGGAAAGGGTGGCGATACACCATATCGTGCGGCAAACCAAGGGCCACGCCAAGTTCGCGTACTTCATCTTTAAACAACTCGCGCAGTGGCTCTAATAATTTTAATTTAAGCGTATCTGGCAAACCACCTACGTTGTGATGGCTTTTAATGTTGTGTGCATTTTTGGTTTTAGCGCCGGCTGATTCAATTACATCTGGATAAATCGTACCTTGTGCTAACCATTTTGCCTGTGGCAATTTAGCTGATTCTTGCTGAAATACTTCGACAAATTCACGGCCGATGATTTTGCGTTTGGCTTCTGGGTCAGTGACACCGACTAAATCGCCTAAAAACTTTTCGCTAGCATCTACGTGTATGACTTTTACGCCCAAGTTTTTAGCGAAAGTGTCCATCACTTGTTCTGCTTCGTTTAAACGTAGTAAACCGTTATCAACAAATACGCAGGTAAGTTGGTCACCAATGGCGCGATGAATGAGTGCGGCAGCGACTGATGAATCTACGCCACCAGATAAACCTAAAATTACTTGGTCTGTGCCGACTTGTTCGCGAATGTGGTTGACTGCGGTTTCTACGTAATCTGGCATATTCCAGCCACGATCGCAGTTACAAATATCGTGTACAAAGCGACTTAAAATCGCCTTGCCTTGAATGGTATGTGTTACTTCTGGGTGAAATTGCACTGCGTAAAGCTTGCGTACTTCATCTGCCATGGCCGCAATGGGGGTAGATTCATTGCTTGCGATTACGCTAAAACCAGCTGGTAATTCTGTGACTTTATCACCGTGACTCATCCAAACATCCAGCAAGCCATGGCCTTGCTCATTCACAGTATCTTGAATCTCGTTAAATAACACTGAGTGTCCACGCGCACGAATTTCAGCATAGCCGAATTCATGTTTGGCTGAGCTTTCCACCTTGCCACCTAATTGCGATGCCATGGTTTGCATGCCATAACAAATGCCTAATACTGGCACGCCAAGCTCAAAAACTGCTTGTGGCGCACGCGGTGTTTCATCTTCATAGACTGAATTTGGGCCGCCAGAAAGAATTATGCCGGCTGGGTTAAATTCACGAATAAATGCATCGCTTACTTCCCACGTATGAAGTTCACAGTACACATTGGCTTCGCGCACACGGCGAGCAATCAACTGTGTGTATTGAGAGCCGAAATCTAAGATGAGTATTTTTTGCATAAGTTTTAGCGTTATTTATAGGTAAAAGTTAAAGTTATTTAAATTGAGACGTTTGCAGGAAACTAAATTTACCAAAATTTAATACAAAAAATCCCGATTACCGTCATTCCCGCTTAGGCGGGAATCCATTTTAATCAGTGACTTAACTGGATCCCCGCCTACGCGAGGATGACGGGTTTGTGAGTTTTTTGGTTAATGTTGCTTCGTGCAAAGGTATCAGGTTATTTAAATTATTTGAATTAAAAATAAAAAAGTGAAATGTAAAAACGAGAGAGATACTTATACTCTCGTATCTAATTTCACTTTTAATATATGTTAAGTTTTTCAATACTATTCTCAACGAATACGGTGGCGTTTTACCCGAAATCGGATTTGCATTTATCGCGATAAAAACAACATTATTTGGTTTATTATTATTCCTGCCTAAATACCGAGATGCAATTCGGTACTGGCTCTTTAGCTTTGTAATCTTCTTATTTG
>JBEDKX010000066.1:0-5297 GCA_041171965.1 Pseudomonadota bacterium
CAATTAGTGGCACGTGAAATTGAACGTGCAGGCGGCGTTGCTAAAGAATTTAACACGATTGCAGTCGACGACGGAATTGCGATGGGTCACGGCGGTATGTTGTATAGCTTGCCTAGCCGGGATTTAATTGCCGATAGCGTGGAATATATGGTGAACGCGCATTGTGCCGATGCGATGGTGTGTATTTCAAATTGCGACAAAATTACGCCTGGCATGTTGATGGCGGCTTTGCGCTTGAATATTCCTGTGGTGTTTGTGTCTGGCGGCCCGATGGAAGCTGGCAAAGTAAATTGGCAGGGCGAAGAGTTAAAGCTGGATTTAGTCGATGCGATGGTGGCGGCGGCAGATAGTAAAGTCAGTGATGAAAAAGCCGAGGCAATTGAGCGTTCAGCTTGCCCAACTTGTGGGTCATGTTCTGGCATGTTTACGGCAAACTCTATGAACTGCTTAACTGAGGCCCTGGGTTTGAGCTTGCCAGGTAACGGTTCAGCATTAGCTACACATGGTGCGCGTAAAGAATTGTTCTTAAAAGCAGGTCGTTTGATTGTGGAAATTGCAAAACGTCATTACGAGCAAGACGATTATTCGGTATTGCCGCGTAACGTAGCCAATTTTAAAGCTTTTGAAAATGCGATGGCGCTGGATGTTTCTATGGGTGGTTCAACGAATACCGTGTTGCATTTGCTAGCGGCAGCGCACGAGGCAGAAATTGATTTCACCATGAGTGATATTGATCGTATCTCACGTAAAGTGCCTTGTTTAAGTAAAGTCGCACCAGCGACATCAAAATATCATATGGAAGATGTTCACCATGCTGGTGGCGTAATGGGTATTTTGGGTGAGTTAGATCGTGCTGGCGTGCTGCACCGCGATACGCCAACTGTGCATAGCGCGACGATGGGAGACGCATTAGATAAGTGGGATATTATGGTGACGCAAGATGAAGACGTTAAAAAATTCTTCCGCGCCGCACCGGGTGGCATTAGAACGACGATTGCGTTTTCACAAAGTATGCTTTACCCAACACTAGATGACGACCGTGCCGAAGGTTGTATTCGCGATAAGGCGCATGCTTACTCACAAGATGGCGGGCTGGCCGTGTTGTACGGCAATATTGCGCTAGATGGCTGTATTGTTAAAACCGCCGGCGTCGATGACAGCATTCTTAAATTTACTGGCCGTGCGCGTATTTTTGAATCTCAAGACGCTACCGTTGAAGCGATTCTAGCTGATGAAATTGTGGCTGGTGATGTCGTGGTCATTCGCTATGAAGGCCCACGTGGCGGCCCTGGTATGCAAGAAATGTTGTATCCAACTTCTTATTTAAAATCTAAAGATTTAGGCAAAGTGTGCGCGCTACTGACAGATGGCCGATTTTCTGGCGGAACTTCTGGTCTAAGTATTGGCCATGCCTCACCAGAAGCGGCTGAAGGCGGCGCGATTGGTTTGGTAGAAGAGGGCGATACGATAGAAATTGATATTCCAAACCGGACGATTCATTTGGCGATTAGCGATGAAGAAATGTCGCATCGCCGTGCAAAAATGGAAGGTAAAGGTAAAGATGCTTGGAAGCCAATTGGTCGTATTCGCGCAGTTTCACCAGCCTTACGCGCTTACGCAGCCATGAGCACCAGTGCGGCGCGTGGTGCGGTGCGTGATGTTTCTCAGATAGAAAAGTAGTACTTATATTATTCGTCGCTTAATTTTCTAAACAGTTTCGAACTAGCTAAAAAGTAAATCAATATGACAAACGCAAGTTTACATCCCCACCCAAGTATTGCTAATAGCATGCAGACTAATGATGTACGTCTTGTTAAGGACGCTAACGGTTTAGATTATCTTGAAATCAATAATCGCCACGCTAGCGCTAAGATTGCTTTACAAGGCGCCCATGTTATGCATTGGCAACCAAAAGCGGCAGCTGAGCCAGTGCTATGGCTTTCAAGTAATGCACGATATGTAGAAGCGCGTTCAATTCGTGGTGGTGTGCCTATTTGCTGGCCTTGGTTTGGCGCGCATCCTACCGATAGCAGTTATTGTCCGCATGGTTTTGCAAGGGTTATTCCTTGGCAGTTGGTAAAAAGCTGTAAATTGCCCAACGGCACCACTCGATTATTTCTGGAAATGACGCAAACTGAAGTGACTGCAAAGCAGCTTTCGTATCCGTTTCAGTTAACTTTGGAAATTACTGTTGGTAATTATCTACGTTTAGAAATGACTACTAAAAATTTGGCGAATCATCCATTTATGATAGGTGAGGCTTTTCATACCTATTTTAATGTGAGTGATATTAAAAATACTCATGTGACTGGACTAGAAAATTTAGTCTATTCTGATAAGGTTGAAGGCTATTTACGTAACGTGCAACACGGCCCGCTAAAATTTGACGGTGAGTTTGACCGTGTTTATATTAATAGTGATGAAGACTGTATTATCCGCGACAGTGGTTTTAAACGTGCAATTCGTGTTTCGAAATCAGGCAGCAATACTACTGTGATCTGGTCGCCAGGTGCGGAAAAAGTCGCACAAATGTCTGATATGGGCGAGTCTGACGAGTGGCGCAAAATGCTTTGCGTAGAATCTGCGAATGCGATGGAGAATAGCGTAACTATTTTCCCAAATGAAACACACACAATGGTAACTGAATACTCTTTAGAATTGCTGTAGTCATAATTGTTAGTCAGTACTTTTCGCCATGCAGGCTTTATTACAAGAGATTGTTAAGCCAAGCAGTAAATGAAAAAGTAAGTATTGTATGAATATGTCAACGGCTTAGATTACACGATCGTTATGTTGTTACCAAGCTTCAATAATCTTTAAAACGTCTTGAGTGACTATTAGTTTGAGACTTTTAACGGAATTTGCTCCAGAAGTAGGTGATTTAACCGATTTAGTTAACTTAACTAATTTTGATTTAGCTTTGACTTGTTGCGATTTGTATTTGTCGGTATGATTAGAAGTCGTAGAAGATTGCAAAAAATTTAATTATAAGACGTAAATTTAAGGAGATAGCATGAAAGCATTATTGTTAGCAATTGCAGCAGCTGGTTCTATGTTAGCAGCCACTCAAGCTGGAGCCGTAGACGCAGCAGCAGCTCAAGCATTAGCACAAAAAAGTGGTTGTTTAGCTTGTCACAGTGTTGAGAAAAAAGTATTAGGCCCAGCATACAAAGATGTTGCCGCTAAATACAAAGGCGATAAAACTGCTGAAGCGCGTTTAGTTGCTAAAGTTAAAGCCGGTGGTAGTGGTGTTTGGGGTCCTATGCCTATGCCTCCAATGGGTGCGCAAGTTAAAGATCCAGATATTAAAACAATTGTTGAATGGGTATTAAGCCTTTAATTAATTAGATTTTTAGTTAAAAATCTAGACAAAAAAGCCAGTCATTAGTGACTGGCTTTTTTATTAATAATACTTTCTTTACTTATTTAATTAGGCCGAACAGATATAAGAATATGACAGTGATTGCCATTGGGGCAATAAAGTTATTCGCAATTTGCCAAAATTTAAAGGCTTTAACTTGTAGGTCTAACTCTTCTTGCACGTGGACTTTTTTCATGAAGTAACCTGCAAAAATAGCCATTAGCAAGCCGCCCAGCGGTAATAAAATAGTGGACGTGAGCTTATCTAATGTTTCGAAAATATTGAGGCCGAATATTATTTTGATGTCTTTCCATTCATTAAAAGATAGGGCTACTGCAACACCTAGCAACCAGACAGCCAATCCCAACAGTCCAGACGCAGTGTTGCGTTTAATCTTAGTGTTTTCTACTATCCAAGCTATTGCTGGTTCAACTAGAGAAATAGACGATGTCCACGCAGCAAAGGCGACAAGAGTAAAAAACAGCATGCCTACAATATTGCCCGCTGGCATATGGCCGAATGCAATTGGCAATGTTTGAAATATTAATCCAGGCCCTGCATTGGGTGCCAAATGATTGGCAAACACTAATGCGTAGATAGCCAACCCAACCAATAGGCCCAACATGGTGTCTGCCAATGCAATGTAGATAGTCGTGCGGGCAATGGACACATTCCGCTGTAGGTAAGAGCCATAAACCATGACCGCACCCATGCCTAAACTTAGTGAGAAAAATGCGTGTCCTAAAGCTGATAGCGCGGCTACTGGCGTGATTTTAGAAAAATCAGGTTTAAACATGAATTGAAAAGCCGCATGCATATCACCCACTGACATGCTATAGCCGAGCAATATAAGCAAAATAGCAAATAAGGCGGGAATCAAAATGTTGTTGGCTTTTTCCAACCCAGAGTTCACGCCACGTGCCACAACACCCATCGTCATTAACATAAATACTGTATGCCAGAAAATTAATGTTAATGGCGATGCCAGCAATGCATCAAAGTTAGCGCTAGCTTGGGGTGCACTAATTTGCATGAAACTGCTACTAGTAGCTTGCCAGATATAGGCGAGTACCCAGCCACCAATTACACTATAAAAGCCTAGTATTAGCAGGCCGGTCAGCATGCCCATGCCACCCAGATATTGCCAAAGTGTAGACTTATTGGCTTCAACTGCCAGCGCATGCATGCCATCTAATGGGTTTTTTTGCGCGCGTCGACCTAGTAAAATTTCCGTCATCATTAGCGGGATGCCTACCAATACAATGCACAGCACAAACACCAAAACAAAAGCGCTGCCGCCATTTACGCCTATCATGTAAGGCAATTTCCAAATATTACCTAAGCCAATAGCAGAGCCTGCTGTCGCCAACATAAAGCTCCAGCGACTATTCCAATGACTACGTTTTGAAGTATGACTCAAAGTTTTCAATGACTAAGGCTTAGGCGCGTAGCCGTATGTCTAGCAAACGAGCTAGCAAAAAAGTGGGGAATTATTGCTTGGATAGAATACATAACTATGGGCAAAAAATGTTTATATTAAATAGATTATAGACAAAACCTGCAATTAAGTGTTGAAGCCGAATAAGTGAATGCACACTTTGCCCGCTTAACTAGCTCTTGTACATTTCTTTTAATACGGCAATCATATAGCTATGATCCAGCACGCCAGCACTTTCACGAATACTATGCATAGCCCACATTGGCGAACCGACATCTACGCTAGCCACACCTAAGTTTGATGCTACGATAGGACCGATGGTGCTACCACAGCCTAAATCTGTGCGATGAGCGTATTGCTGATAAGGCACGTTTGCACGTTCGCAAAGTGTTATAAAACGTGCCGCAGAATCGGCATTAGTCGCGTAGCGCTGATTAGCATTGGTTTTAATAACTGGGCCTTTATTCACCAAGGCATGATGCTCAGGCTCATAAGCTG
>JBEDKX010000067.1:0-5268 GCA_041171965.1 Pseudomonadota bacterium
GATGTGCGTAAGGAAGAAGCGGCGAAGCAGTTGCGTAAGTTAGAAGCGCAAGAATCGCCGGATTAATTAAGCCTAGTGCTAAATAACTTATTTAAGCTTGCTACTTTTTAAGTTTATTTTTTAACTCACATCTTTCAAATATTGACGCCAGCCACCAAGATGTGAAATATCAACCGCATTTAAAGTGGCATAGTGTTCGCATAAAAATCCGTTTACATGACTGCCATCCGCTAAACTTAAAGTACCAAAACCTAATGGCGCGGGCACAGTAGAAACAAAGGCGCCATAATTTTCTATGGGTAGTTTCCAAATTTCCAAACTGATGGCAAAGCCACCATCAACTACGCGTAACAAGCCTGGGCGCGCTGGTATGAAGCCATTTAACTTATAAAACTTATAGTCTGGTGAGGTACAAGTTGCTTGCACAAACTCACCGCCCAAGGCGGTTAACTGTGTATTTAATGGCAAACCAGTCATATGTGCGCCGCAAACGGCTACGTTGATAAATTTTGCAGTAGTTGTCATAAATTTTCTCTTAATTGCTGCTAAATAAAAGTTAGATAGATCAGGATTTTTGCCATGAAATACCAGTTGCACCTAGTGTTTTAGTACTCTTTTGTTGTAATTTATCGGCCAAACTAAGGAGTTGATCATCCTGAAATGCAGGTGCACAAATTGTAATGCCGAAAGGTAGTCCATTGGCTTGAAAGCCTGTTGGAACGGCCGTCGCGGACAAATCTAGCAGATTCATAAAATTAGTGTAATAACCTAAATTAGAATTGCAGACCACAGGTTCAGCATTCACCTCAGCAATCTTATAAATAGTGCCAGCGGTAGGCGTTACTAATAGATCTATGTCTTGCCAAACCGTCTCAGCTTTACGTTGCAAGGCTTTAAGTTTGTATTGCGCATTGTAAGTATCCACCGCACTGAATTTAGTTGCGTTGCTAATAATTTGCTTAGTGACGGGAAAAATTGCTTCAGGTTTAGTCTCAAAGAATGTCTGAATTGCGGCATAACGCTCGGCGACCCAAGGGCCTTCATAAAGTAAGCGAGCCGTTTCTAAAAATGGCGCAAAATCAATTTCAATGGCTTTACCACCAATCGCTTCGAGTTGCTTAATGGCTTGCTTAAACAGCGCTGGTGTTTCAGTATTATCAAAGAAAGCAAGCTGGCTAGCGTTTGGAACACCAAAGTTAAAACTAGCGCCAAAAGACCTATTTGGCAGAGCGTTTGCCTGACGGGAATAAGCATCGTCTGCATCAAACCCTTTGGCGCTTGCAAGTACAGTAGCTGCATCTTCTGCAGTTAAAGCAAAAATGGAAACGCAGTCTAGCGTGCGACAGGCTGGAATAACGCCTGAAGTACTCAGTAAGCCACAAGTAGGTTTATGCCCGACTAGATTATTAAACGCTGCTGGCACTCGGCCAGAACCTGCCGTATCTGTACCCAAACTAAAACTAGCCATGCTCAACGCAACAGAAACCGCCGAACCTGCGCTTGAGCCGCCAGAAATATAGTCAGGGTCAAAGCTATTATTGACTGCACCATAAGGCGAACGTGTTCCTACTAGGCCAGTGGCAAACTGATCTAGATTAGTTTTACCTACCGGAATTGCTCCTGCATCGATTAGTTTTTGAACGACTGTTGCAGATTTGTCTGGCGTGTACGCATATTCAGGGCAAGCCGCAGTAGTCGGAATGCCGGCTAAATCTATATTATCTTTGATGGCGAAGGGAATGCCATACAAGGGAAAATCTGCTGGATTCTTACCTTCCAATTTCTGTGCATACACCAGCATTTCATCTTTTTGTAGGCGACGTATCCAAATATGACTAGCATTATCATTACCGATTTCCGCATCGAGTAGCGCGACTAAACTAGTAGGCGTTAGCGCACCAGAGAGATATAAACTGCGTAAGTGTGAAATTTGTAAGTTCATATTGTTTACGCCTCAGTAATAACGATTAGATTTTGCCCTGCACTGACCGTCATGCCTTCAGTACATAGAATTTGTGTCACGGTACCCGCGCAGGTGGCTGTTACTGAAATTTCCATTTTCATTGACTCAACTACCACTACAACATCACCTTCGTTAACCAAATCTCCTAATTTAAGTTTGATCTGCCAAAGATTACCAGCCACGTGTGAGGTGAAAGCGCGACTACCTAGTGGCACTTCTAATACTTCACCCATATCGGCGCTTTCAATTTCATTGCTATAATTGGCTTGCCCACTAGCTATCCAGCGCTCGCGCTCTTCATCAAAAGCGGCTTGCTGTTTTGTTTTAAAAGCGCTTATCGAGTCGGCTTCATCGGTTAAAAACTGCTTATAGTCTTTTAATCTGAATGTTTGCTCTTCAATATTGAGTTTAAATTTTCCATGAGGAAAATCTTCACGCATCTGTACTAACTCATCGGCCTCGACTTGATAAAAACGAATTTGATCAAAGAACCGTAATAACCAAGGCTTACCGTCTTTAAAATCTTTAGTCTGATTCCAGCGATTCCACATTTGTATGGTGCGCCCAACAAATTGATAACCGCCAGGCCCTTCCATACCATAGACACACATGTAAGCACCGCCAATGCCCACGGCATTTTCCGGCGTCCAAGTACGCGCGGGATTATATTTTGTGGTCACCAAACGATGCCTAGGATCAACTGGCGTGGCCACTGGCGCGCCCAAATACACATCACCAAGGCCTAAGGTTAAATAACTCGCGTTGAACAGGATGTTTTTTACTTCATCAATGCTGTTTAGCCCATTAATTCTGCGAATAAATTCAATATTGCTAGGCGTGCCGGATGATGTGTCGCACCATGGCGCATCTTTACGCACTGATTGCATATACTTTTCTATCGCTAACTGTGTGGCAGCATCATCCCAAGACAATGGTAAATGCACGATACGGGTCGGCACTTCCATTTCATCAACACTAGGCAATTCAGATTCGGCCAATTGCAGAATTTGAATAAGTTTATTCACCGGTAACATCAAGCTTTCAAAGTGAACTTGTAGCGAGCGAATGCCAGGCGTTAGGTCAATAATGCCAGTAACATTTTCGCGCTCTAGCCACTGCATCAGTGCATGTACCCGAAAGCGTAAATTCAAATCCAGCACTAATTCGCCATATTCAATTAACAGGTATTTATCGCCTGACTGACGATACACCACTTTAATCTGATCTGATGTGGATTGAATTTCAGTCAAAATTGGGCTATGAACATGATTTTTAGATGTGTGATTATGACTAATCACACGTTTTTCTTGCTCGACTACTGGCGTTTCTTTTAGATTTTCCACGAGACTATTTTGTGCTTTTTCTTGTTCACCAGCCTCTTCTTGGCTGACCTTTTTAAAGCGGATTTTATCTCCAGCCTTAAGCTGACCCATTTTCCATAATTCAGCTTGAATAATAGTGGCAGGGCAAACAAAGCCACCTAGGCTTGGACCATCCGGACCTAAAATCACCGGCATATCACCGGTAAAATCAACCGCACCTATGGCATAAGCATTGTCATGAATGTTGGATGGGTGCAAGCCAGCTTCGCCTCCATCTTTACGCGCCCATTGTGGTTTAGGACCTATCAAACGTACACCGGTCGTATTAGAGTTGTAATGCACTTCCCAGTCGGTAGAGAAGAACATTTCGATGTCTGCATCGGTAAAAAAGTCTGGTGCGCCGTGCGGGCCATACAGCACTCCGATTTCCCATTGATGGCTATAGCTGGGCTGTAAATTCTGAGCCAGTGATTTTGGGCTATAAGCAGGAGCGATTTGTTTAGTCAGATGCAACACATCCCCTACTCGCAATGTTCTACCACCATGACCGCCAAACTGACCTAGAGTAAACGTAGATTTACTACCTAGATAATCTGGCACATCAAAACCACCTTGCACAGCTAAATAAGCACGACAGCCAACATCGCTAATTTTACCTATTTTCAATACGCTACCGGCCTTAACTTGGTAAGACTGCCAACACTGAATAGCTTCGCCATCTAGCGTTGCATCGATCGGCGCGCCGGTAATAGCAATCACTGTATCTGCGTTAAATTTAAGTTTAGGGCCAATTAGGGTAATTTCCAATCCGGCCACACCCTCGGCATTGCCCACTAACTTATTCGCAAAACGAAAAGCCAAGTGATCCATAGGGCCTGAAGGTGGCACACCAACTGCCCAATAACCTATGCGGCCAGGATAATCCTGTATGGTAGTCATTACACCGCCATCTTGCACATCGATGGTCTGCGGCTTGTAAACAAAACTATTCAAGTAACGCGTAATTTGCTTGCCTGCAGGGAATACGGTATCTGCCAGCACTTGACGCAGATAGTCTAAATTAGTCTCAATGCCGCTTAAATGCGTTGCCTCTAAGGCATCGCGCATTTTAACGACCGCGCCATCTCGATTGGCAGCATGAACTAACACTTTGCCTATCAACGGGTCATAGAATGGCGAAACCTCACTGCCAGTTTCTACCCAGCTATCATTTCTGGCTAGCGGTGAAAATTTGACTTCAGTCATAACACCGCTAGATGGCTGAAAGTTTTTATTTGGATCTTCAGCATACAAACGAACTTGTATCGCATGGCCTTCAGGTTGATGCACGTAGCTGTCTAAGGCGTTTGTTTCGCCAGCAGCAATACGTATCATCCATTCGACCAAATCTAGCCCTGTGACTAGCTCAGTCACGCCATGTTCTACCTGTAAACGTGTATTGACCTCTAAAAAGTAAAACTCATTCGTTAAATTATCATAGACAAACTCCACAGTACCCGCTGAACGATAATGCAAAGCAGCACCTAACTTGACGGCCGTTGCGCATAGCGCCTGACGGACTGCTTCAGAAATATGGGGTGCGGGTGTTTCTTCAATCACTTTTTGGTTACGTCTTTGCACGGAACAATCACGCTCGCCTAGCGCGATAACTTTACCTAAACCATTACCAAAAATTTGCACCTCTATATGCCGCGCAGCTTGTACGTATTTTTCTAAATAGAGGCCGGTTTCTTTGAAATTTGCACGCGATAAGCGTTGCACAGATTCAAATGCCGCATTTAGCTCGTCCTCGCTCCAGATTAACTGCATACCGATACCACCACCACCTGCGGTACTTTTTAACATGACTGGATAACCGATAATGGCCGCTTGAGTATGCGCTTCTGCTACGTCAGCGAGTAAGCCTGTGCCTGGCAACAACGGTACGCCATTTTTTTCAGCGAGTTCTCTGGCCGTGTGCTTCAAGCCAAAATCACGCATTTG
>JBEDKX010000068.1:0-5225 GCA_041171965.1 Pseudomonadota bacterium
GGCACGCCCATCCATAGCGCATCACTGCAAGTAGTGTGGGCATTGTAGGGTGCTGTGTCTAAAAACAAGTCTGCGTGTTCGTGGCGGGCCAGATGGTCGGCAATAGCGATTCTAGGCGCAAACACGAGCTTTTCAGCGCTCACGCCTGATTTTTCTGCTTCAATGATTAAATTTTGTTTAGCCCATTGATTGCAATCCAATAACCACAAAACACTATTGGGTGTGGCTTTTAGTAAACGCATCCAAACGGCAAAAACCTTAGGTGTAATTTTGAAGGTTTGGTTAAAGCAACAAAACACAAAGCTATCTGAAGCTAACCGACAAGATTCACGGCTAGGCGTTTTTCCCACTGGCCGTTTGCGGTCATTAGGCTGATAGCAATCAGGTAATAGCAATAGTTTTTCGGCGTAATCAGGCGCGGCTTCTACTGGAGTAATAAACGCATCACTCAACAGGTAATCAAACAAAGCTTGTTTGGTATCTTGTAGCGCAGCGGCCGTGGGGGTTGATATTTTGCCCGCAGATATTTCACCCATAGTCCCAGCGAAACCAAGCCAATTGATATTGATAGGTGCTGGATGCAGTGCTGCAATGCCACTGCGGCTAGTTTGAGTAAAGCCGGTTAAATCGACTAATATATCAATATTGCTGGCATTTACTTTTATCGCTGCATCAATTTCAGACAGCGCGCGAATATCGTGAAATTCATCAAAGGCTTTCTCTAACCTTATTCTGGCACTAGATTTATCGTTAACACCATACGAAAAAGCCATAATTTCAAATTGGCTGCGGTCATGCAGTTCAATTAACTCACTGATTAAAAATGCCAGCGGATGTAATCTGAAATCAGCAGATAAATAGCCGATTCTAATTTTTTTGCTTTTACTTTGTGAGGTGGTTGGTGAGCTAGCGGCTAAAGAGTATTTAAAATTGAGCGTCTTGCCGTGTTCAATTAAAGCGGCATAACGATTATTCAGCCAATTATTCGCACAAGTTTTTTGTTCAGCCGCGGTAGTAGTGGGCATAGCTAAAAATGCAAAAGGGGAGATTTGCGCTTGCGGCACAGTATTCACCCAATGACGAATTTCGGCAATATCTGCCTGTAAGCCTTGCCAATCGCAAATATGCTGTTTTTGATGGACTAAATGCACTTTAGCGTGATAAAGATTAGGGTTTAAATCTAAGGCTTTTTGGTAGCTAGCAATAGCTAAATCTAGCTGACCTAATTCGCGCTGTACATTGCCTAAGTTATTATAAATATCCGCATCATTTGGGCTAAGCCTTATCGCTTTTTGATAATGTAAAAGGGCTTCTTTAGTCTTACCCAGTTCGCGTTGTGCATTGCCTAAGTTATACAAATAAGCGGCATTTTCGGGTTGGTTTTCTAGGGCTTCTTCAAAACAGGCTTCTGCCATTAAATAGCGACCCTGTGCATGAGATTCATTACCAAGTTCTTGCAAGGCGTAGCATAAAGCCTCGCGTACATTTGAGTTAGTTTTAAATATACGCACTAGTCGCCTGAAATAACCAGCAGCCTCTTCATAACGTTTCAGTTCAACACATAAGTTGCCACAATTTATTTGTGCAACGGTATCTTTAGGGTTATGCAATAGTGCTTGTTTGTAGTGTTTAAGTGCGTTTTCGTTGGTTATTTGCATGGTGTAATTTTAATTGAAAACAAAGCTTGTTGATAAATAAACTTTATCCGTAACATCGTCTATTAAATTCATCATGAACCTAGTGCTGGATTAATAGTCAGGTTATTTAGAATTTATAAAAAAATACTTCAACTATGTCTGCCCTCAATATCGTTTGGTTTAAACGTGATTTGCGTGTTAATGATCACGCGGCACTTTCCAATGCACTTAAGCTCGGAAAAGTGCTGGCGTTGTATTGCTGGGAGCCTGCAATGTGGCAAGCTGCAGATGCATCTCTATCTCAGCAGGCATTTGTTGGTGAATGCCTCAGATCGCTAAGGCGTTCATTAGATAGTCTTGGAATCCCCTTGCATATTTCATCAATGGGTATTGTTGAAACGCTAACGATTATCTCTCAGCAGCAGCCAATTGCAACGCTACACAGTCACTTGGAAACTGGTAATTTAACGAGCTACGGCATTGATAAAGAGGTCACTATTTGGTGTAAAACTCAGCATTTAAAATGGCATGAATACGCGCAAAATGGTGTAGTACGTCGCTTAAAAACCCGTGATGAATGGCACCCAATGTGGGAATCGCATATGCAAACTACGCTTATTGCTTTGCCTTCAACATCAACGCAACAGCCGATGATTAATCTTCCTAAATCGACAATTATTAGAGCTTTTGGTCATGATAAATTGCAGCGACAATCAGGCGGTAGAGAACATGCATTAAACATGCTCAACAGTTTTCTGGAGTATAGGGCAAGTCAATATCGTGGTGGCATTTCCAGCCCTAATAAAGCGGTTGAAGCTAGTTCTCGCTTATCGCCTTATCTGGCATGGGGTTGTCTTTCTATTAGAGAAGTTGTGCAGGCCAACCGAAATCTGCTGATAAAAACGCGTGAGCAAGGCTTAAGTGCAAAACACCCATTAATTTTAGGATTACGAAGTTTTGAAAGTAGGTTGCACTGGCATTGCCATTTTATGCAAAAGCTAGAGAGCGAGCCCACCCTTGAAATTAAGCATATGCATTCCGCGCATATTGGAATTCGTGACGAGCAACTCAGTGACATGGAGTCTCAGAGGCGCTTAAATGCTTGGTGTAATGGGCAGACTGGTTGGCCATTGGTTGATGCTTGCCTTGCCATGCTCAGGCAACAAGGCTGGATTAACTTTAGAATGCGGGCAATGTTAATGAGTACAGCATCATATTTATTATGGTTACACTGGCGAGAAACTGGTTTGCATTTGGCTAGAGAATTTGTGGATTATGAACCAGGGATACACTGGCCTCAGGTACAAATGCAATCTGGCTCAACAGGTATAAATACTTTGCGAATCTATAACCCGACTAAGCAAGCACAAGATCAAGATCCACGCGGACAGTTCGTTAGAAAATGGATCCCTGCACTTAGGCGAGTACCTGATGCATGGATTTTTGAGCCGCATCTGATGCCAGCAAATTTACAACTTCAATATACTTGTGTGTTGGAAAAAGACTACCCGCTGCCCATCGTAGATATTCAGCAGGCTATGCGGTTTGCAAAAGCACAAATCAGTATCGCCAGAAAAAGTAATGTAGATAAAAAAGAAACACGTACTATCTTGCTTAAGCATGGCTCAAGAGTTCGTGCTCGAAGCAAGCAAACCAGCAAAAAAAGAACAGTCAGTAATACGGATTCTCCCGAACAACAATTACTGTTTAGTGATTAGAGCTTAGAGATCTTTGCACGAGTGCTTTTTTAACCCTAAAATCTATCAATTCTGTCATTGCCGCACTGGTGGGAATGACGATAGGTGCAGGCTTAAAAAGAATCGGGGTAAATTTAGCCTGGCACAAAGGTCTCGAATAGCTAAGATTTTTGAAACATAACTCTAATCCTTAAAGTCGCCTGGCCAAAACAGCGTTAAGTGAAAATATAATGAATGTTAAAAAACGTATTGTAAATGTTAAAAAATTACTCAATAGTAAATGGACCGCAGTGATACCACTAAATAAAGAGAAGCATTTTATTGTCATTAAAGTGCTGACACCAGCGCTGGCAAATGAACCCATAGAAATGATAGAAATTGAAGCGGTATATTCAAAACGTTGCCAGCTAATAGCTTGGCAGCAGCTTTATGATAATGCTATTTGGCAACAGGGATGGTGTTAATAAATGATATTAAATAAACAAGTTGCGGTCATTGGTGCCGGCATTGCTGGCTTAAGTTGTGCAACAGCTTTGCAAAGAGCAGGTGCTAATGTCACAGTGTTTGAGAAAAGTCGTGGTGTTTCTGGTCGCTTAAGTACACGGGTAGTTCAAGCTGCAGATTTAACTCCGCTATGGCAATGTGATCATGGTGCGCAATACTTTACTGCGCGAGATCCAGCGTTTAATGCAGAAGTGCAACGTTGGATTCAGGCTGACGTAGCGCAGTTATGGCAGCCAAGATTAATGGTTTTAGACGGTAACAAACTACAAAATAAAGAAAGTGAAACGAAAAGATTTGTTGGTTATCCGCGTAATAATTCGCCTGCAAAATGGTTAGCGCAATCGCTTAATATTCATACAGAGACCACAGTGACTCGTTTGCAAATGTCTGGCCAGCAATGGTTATTCAGCTCAACAGAGCATGGTGTAAATGCAAAAAAGTTTGATGCGGTAATTCTTGCAATTCCTGCTCCACAGGCGACTGTTTTACTTAAAGATATCTCACCAAATTTATATGCACTAACGGCTAATGTCAAAATGCATGCCTGCTTTTCACTAATGCTTAACGTTGAAAACAAGCTGCATTGTGATTTTGATGGCTTGTTTATCAATAACGGATTATTACGATGGATCGCTAGAGATAGTGCCAAGCCAGGACGAATGAATTCAGGTGCTCATCAAGCTCGAATGCAAGCACCAGCGCTTGAGACATGGGTGTCGCAGGCCAGTAGTCAGTGGAGCGAGAGGTACGTAAATGAAGATAAAGAAGTGGTCACTCAACAAATGCTAGCGGAATTTACCAGAATTGTTAATCTTCAATATCCCAATATGTTTGAGCCACATAGTTACAGCCTGCACCGCTGGCTGTATGCAGACTGCGAAGACTATCTCAATTGCGCCTATCAGCTAGATAGTCAAAATAATATTGGAATATGCGGCGATTGGCTAAATGGTGGAAAAGTACAAGGTGCTTGGCAAAGTGGCTTAATGCTCGCCAATCAATTGATTGCAAAGCGCTAGCTTTAATTTGTAAAGATAATTGGCAAAAAAGACCATTGGATTAAGTAGTCATTTTAGCTAGACGTTTCAAGCCAAGTTTCCGTAGGGCAAAACGGTTAGGGTTCATTAATGCAGCCAATTCAATATTCATGGTGATGGTTTCTTGGCATATCGTTTGAGCCAGTAACTCTGCGCAAAATGGCGCGCTTGTGAAACCGCGGCTACCATGTGCAATATTCATGTAAAGGCCGTTAACCCATGGCAATGATTCAGCTTTGGCATTAAGCCGGGGAGGGTTGGCTTTTAATTTTGTATGATCAAGCAACGCGCCCACTAATGGAAAGTAGTCGAATGACGTACATCTGAATGAAACTCGACCGGCTTTGATA
>JBEDKX010000069.1:0-5166 GCA_041171965.1 Pseudomonadota bacterium
GTAATAATGTGGCATCGCCGCCATCATCTAAAATCATGTTGGTGAATTTTTTTACGCCATCTTCACCGGTTGTCCACTCAAAAATACGGTGGGTATAATCCCAATATTCAGCCAATGTTTCGCCTTTAATGGCAAATACAGGTGTACCACCAGCAGCAATCGCAGCAGCAGCGTGGTCTTGTGTGGAGTAGATATTGCAAGATGCCCAGCGTAACTCAGCACCTAAATCTTTTAAAGTTTCGATTAGCACAGCGGTTTGAATTGTCATGTGCAGGCTGCCGGTAATGTAAGCGCCTTTAAGTGGTTGCGCTTTGGCAAATTCTTCACGAATAGCCATTAAACCTGGCATTTCTGTTTCGGCAATAGCAATTTCTTTACGACCAAAACCGGCTAAGCCAATATCGGCAATGACATAATCTTTGGCTGTAGTTTTAACATCAGCAGTCACAATATTCATTTTCAATTTCCTTGAATGTGCGACCGGAGGGAGGGGTTAGTACTAAAACTTGAGATGCTAACGCTTTTCTCACCCGTATCCCGTGCCCGGCACGGTTAATAATGGTGAGCGTCGTTAAAACATTTTCCGAGCCTGGGAGGCTAAAACACAGCCCTCGCAACGCTCCTCGGAAGCGCATAATTATACTCGAAATATTTCAGCTTTCCAATAGAAAAAAGCTAAGCTAAATAAAGGATTATGCTATCCAAGCACCTTTTGGCGCTTGGATAAACATGCAATAAATGACTATTATATTGATGCTTTTAGTGCGGCAACTTTGTCGGTAGCTTCCCAGGTAAACTCTGGTTCATCACGGCCAAAGTGGCCGTAAGCAGCAGTTTTTGTATAAATAGGACGCAATAAATCAAGCATTTTGACGATGCCTTTAGGGCGTAGATCAAAATGTTCAAGTACCAATTGTTTTAGCACTTCGTCTGACACCTTACCTGTGCCATAAGTTTCAACCATAATGCTGGTTGGTTGTGCTACACCAATAGCGTAGCTGATTTGCACCAAGCAACGTGAAGCCAAACCAGCAGCCACAATGTTTTTAGCTACGTAACGGCCGGCATAAGCTGCACTGCGATCTACTTTAGAGGGGTCTTTACCTGAGAATGCACCACCACCATGTGGCGCAGCGCCGCCGTAAGTATCGACAATAATTTTACGGCCAGTTAAGCCGCAATCGCCTTGTGGACCCCCAATAACAAAACGGCCAGTTGGATTGACTAAGTATTTAATCTCACCTTTAATCAATTCTTTTGGCAACATAGGTTTAATGATTTCTTCAATCACCGCTTCACGGATGGCTTCTAAAGTCATTTCTGGCGCATGTTGGGTAGATAACACTACAGTATCAATTTTGTATGGCTTGCCATCTACATATTGCACTGTCACTTGCGCTTTTGCATCAGGACGTAACCAAGGTAAGCGGCCATCTTTACGTAATTGCGCTTGGCGTTCCATTAAGCGGTGACTTAACCAAATTGGCAATGGCATTAATTGTGGCGTTTCATCCACCGCATAACCAAACATTAAGCCTTGGTCGCCAGCGCCTTGGTCTAGCGGGTCGTCATTAGCGTTATCAACGCCTTGTGCAATATCAGGGGATTGTTTGTCATAAGCGACTAATACGGCACAACCTTTATAGTCGATGCCATATTCAGTGTTGTCATAGCCGATACGTTTGATGGTTTCGCGTGCAACTTTAATGTAGTCGACATTGGCGGTAGTGGTGATTTCACCGGCCAATACAATTAGACCAGTGTTGGCTAACGTTTCAGCCGCTACGCGGGCAGTTGGGTCTTGGGCTAAGATAGCATCTAATATGCTATCGGATACTTGGTCAGCTAGTTTGTCTGGGTGACCTTCAGAAACAGATTCTGAGGTAAAAAGATATTCGTTCATTGTGCGCCTTGAAAATAATAATCATAAAATCGAAACGAATTCCATACTAAAGGCTGAAGCATGTTCATCAAATCAACGTCGAACTGACAATTCTACCTAAGTTATTCAAAAATAAGCATTTAAATATGTATTAAAGTGTTATCGAACAAAGTTTTGATAACTTTAAATTGCAGTGCTTGATAGAGCTAATGCTCTGTGTTTAGTTCACCTTTCTTATATAAGTGCCGCTGAATTAGTCATTAAACTAATTATTTAGCACTGTCATTTAACCTCGACATTTTTCTCTGGCAATTTATAATGAGACTATGGAAATAAATTTTACAAAAATGCATGGTGCGGGCAATGACTTTATGGTCATAGACGCCATTAATCAGTCAGTCCATTTAACGCCACAACAAATTCAAACGCTTGCACATCGCCAATTTGGGGTGGGATTCGATCAGCTTTTACTGGTTGAAAGCTCTACAATTGCTGACTTCAAATATCGTATTTTTAATGCCGATGGTACTGAAGTCGCGCAATGCGGCAACGGTGCTCGCTGTTTTGTTCGTTTTGTAGTTGATCAAGGTTTAACCAAAGAACGCGAGATTAGCGTTGAAACCGCCAGCGGCATCATCACCCCAAAATTAGAAGAAAATGGTTTTGTAACAGTCAATATGGGCGCGCCTAAATTTGCGCCTAGCGAGATTCCTTTTATTGCCGACACCGACTCAAACGCCTATTTACTTGCTGTCGGTAATCAAAACATTACTATTTCAGTGGTTTCCATGGGCAATCCTCATGCCGTGCAGATTGTAGAGGATGTCGATGCGGCGCCTGTGGTGGCACTTGGCAGTCAAATTGAGGTGCATCCACGTTTTCCTGAGCGAGTAAACGCAGGTTTCATGCAAATTGTTGATGCACATCATATTAAATTAAGAGTGTTTGAACGCGGCAGTGGCGAAACGCTTGCTTGTGGCACCGGTGCATGTGCAGCTGTAGTGGCGGGCATTCAATTGGGCCGATTACAGTCACCTGTGCATGTATCTGCTCGCGGTGGTGAGCTTCAAATAGTATGGTTAGGTAATGGCAGTTCGGTCATGATGACTGGCCCTACGGAAAACGTATTTACTGGCACTTTTATTCCCAAGCAGTGAATGACAAACCATGACATTTAAATCTTTATGCATCATTAGCACAAAACAATAGTCAGCAATAAAGCCAATAATAAGGACAAGTATGCAACAAGATATTCAAGCGCTAAATAGCGGCGTCACAGCAGATCAAGTTAGTGATTTTTTACGTAGCCACCCTAATTTTTTTGAGCAACAAGCTAGCTTGCTTGCTGACATTTTTCTGCCTAGTCCGCATGGCGGCGCAGCGATATCATTAGTAGAGCGCCAGCAATTGGCACAACGCGATAAAATTCGCACGACTGAGATAATGCTAGCCAAACTCATTGAGTTTGGTGAGAAAAATGATATTAGTAGTAATAAAATACATCACTTTAGCCTCCAATTAATACAAAATTCGGGGCTTAGTAATTTACAACAGATGGTTGCTGCCAGTATGCAACAAGATTTTTCTGTAACGCAGGCGGTGTTGCGTGTATGGATGAAACCTGACGATGAGCTTTTAGCGCAAAACGATATTTTTACACCAGTAAATTTGGCTTTTAGCGACTGGGCTGCTGGCTTGATTGAGCCTTTTTGTGGTGAAAAATCAGCATTTGATGATGTTTTATCTGCGTCAGAATTACTATCGTTTGCCTATATCCCACTGTTTAAAACCACCGATAAAAGCCAGCCTTTTGGCGTGCTGATGTTGGGCTCGCAAGATCAGCAGCGATTTAAGACGGACGATGGGAAAATGTATCTTCAGCGCATAGGTGAGTTGATTAGTGCTGCGTTGGCGAACCACATATAAATATTTTTATATCGTTCTTTTAAGCTTAAAAATTGTGAATTAGGTGAATCATCTTAGGGATTATCTTCAGCATTTAACTTTTGAGCGTGGCTTGAGCGCACTTACCTGCCAAAGCTACAGCAGGGATATTAAGTTATTAGAATCTTTAGTCGCAGATAACGTCGCCGCTAATTCCGCTGTTACTGCTACAGCGACTATCGAAGTATCGACCCTAGATGAGCTGCAGAATACGCAAATCAGGCGTTATATTGCCACCTTGCATAGTCGTGGACTCAGTGGCAAAACTATCGCAAGAGCACTTTCTGCTTGGCGTGGCTTTTACGATTATTTGATTCAGCACAAAGGGTTTAGCCAAAATCCGGTGATGGGTTTACGCGCACCCAAAACTGCTAAAACTTTGCCGCAAGCACTATCCGTCGATCAGGCCGTTAAATTTGTCGATATTCAGGGTGACGGACTGCTAGAGCAACGCGACCATGCTATTGTGGAATTATTTTATTCTTCAGGCTTACGTTTAGCTGAGCTGGTGAACCTAGATATTGCACAGTTAGATTTTTCTGAAGGCACGGTAACTGTAACCGGCAAAGGGAATAAAACCCGCATTGTGCCTATGGGCAGTCACGCGATGAGCGCAATTCAAATTTGGATGCAAAGGCGCACACTGATTCAAATTTCAGAGAACAATCCTGAGGCCGTGTTTGTTACCCAGCAAGGCCGCAGGATAACGCCGCGCGCTGTGCAATATCGAATTAAACAATGGGCGATTAAGCAGGGCATTAACACTGATATGCACCCACATTTATTGCGCCATAGTTTTGCCACGCATGTGTTGCAATCTAGCCAAGATTTACGTGCCGTGCAAGAAATGCTAGGCCATGCCAGCATTAGTAGCACTCAAGTATATACACACCTTGATTTTCAACATTTAGCCTCTATTTATGACAAAGCACACCCAAGGGCTAAGAAAAAATAGGCTGAAGGCAGCACTATTTTCACTCAATTGGCTCAAATCTAAACATTGAAATTGGATGCTGACAATTTATTCAAATAATACCTTACTAAAACACCCTGATATTATGGCAAAATAGTAATTCAAATTTTTATCATGCAAAGGATTCAAAAATGGAACATACCTTACCAGCACTACCTTACGCAAAAAACGCATTAGTGCCACACATTTCAGAAGAAACATTTGACTTTCACTATGGTAAACATCACCAAACTTATGTTACTAACTTAAATAACCTGATTAAAGGAACTGAGTTTGAGAATTTAAGTTTAGAAGAAATCGTTAAGAAATCAGCTGCCGGTATCTACAATAACTCAGCACAAATTTGGAACCACACATTCTTTTGGAG
>JBEDKX010000070.1:0-7308 GCA_041171965.1 Pseudomonadota bacterium
CCTTTAATGCAGCCAATGGTATCGTGCCTAAAGGCATAAGCAAACGTATCAAAGACATCATAGATGGCGTTTACGACAAAGACGAAGCCTTGCGTGAGCGCAAAGGGCTGCAGGAACAAGCTAATTATGAATCGCTAACTGAAAAGCAGATGGCTAAAGAGCTGAAACGTTTGGAAAAAGCCATGCACGAAAGCGCGAAAAACTTGGAGTTTGAAAAAGCCGCCGATTACCGCGATCAACTTAAAACGCTGCGCACAAAATTCTTTGGCGCAGAAATGCCAGACTTGGTCTAATACTATCCTTTAACTGCCCGAGGCATGAATAGTGTTTGATTAGTGCGTAGCTTTTGTCTATAATCGCGCGCTTGCTTGGTAATCTTATCCAGGCAAGCAGTAAATTAACCTTGTCACACTGCACGAATGGTTCGCGTTTCATCCATGATGAAGCGCTTTGCAGGTGGCTTATATCCAAAAGGAGTACTAATGAGACATTATGAACTAGTGTTTATCGTCCATCCGGACCAAAGTGAACAAGTGCCAGCAATGATTGAGCGCTATCGCACACTTATCGCTGAAAGCGGCGGTGCAGTGCATCGTTTAGAAGACTGGGGTCGCCGTCAACTTGCTTACCCAATCCAAAAAATCCACAAAGCACATTACGTGTTAATGAACATTGAGTGCAACCTTGAAGTGTTGGCTGAACTTGAGTATGGCTTCAAATTTAATGATGCAGTTTTGCGTCATTTAATGATGTCTACTAAAACTGCCGTGACTGCACCATCACCAATGATGAAAGAAGAGAAATCTAGATCAGTGTTGAGCAGAGACGGTGCGCCAGCTTCACCAGTAGCAGCAACAGCTGATACTACAGAGGTTGCAGCAGCTTAAGTTTTATCAGTAAAATCAATTGAATAATTTGGTGTTGAAAGCGGAAATTGTGCATATTGAGCCACTTCGTTACACACCAGCAGGCATACCGTTATTAAGTGTTAGTTTGCGTCACGTTTCAGAGCAATTTGAAGCGGGCATGAAGCGCAAGGTTGAATGTGAAGTGAATGCTGTTGCCCTAGGTGATTTAGCATTAACCGCCTTACAGTTAGGCAGTCATATTCAAGCGACTGGTTTTTTAGCCAAACGCAGCCTTAAAAGCACGCAACTGGTAATGCATATTAATCAAATTGAGCTTATATAAATAATTAAAAGTTTAGGAGTTCCAGATGGCAAGAGAAATGTATAAACGCCGCCGCTACTGCCGTTTTTCAGCAGAAGGCATCAAAGAAGTTGATTACAAAGATGTTGATCTATTAAAAGATTTCATCTCAGAAAATGCAAAGATCATTCCAGCTCGTATGACAGGCACTAAAGCCCGTTATCAACGCCAATTAACGACTGCAGTTAAACTTGCACGTTTCTTAGCTTGGGTAACCTAGGCGGTTTAGGTGACATTGTTAAAGTTAAAGATGGTTACGGCCGTAACTTTTTAATTCCACAAGGCAAAGCTAAACGCGCTACTGAAGCAAATAAAGCTGAAATCGCTGCTCGCCGCGTTGAATTAGAAAAACAACAAGTTGCAATTTTAGCTGCTGCTCAAGCACGCGGTGAAAAATTAGCTTCATTCGTTGTAACTATCGCTCAAAAAGCGGGTGTTGATGGCCGTTTATTCGGTTCAGTGACTAACGGTGACGTTGCAGATGCATTAATCGCTCAAGGTTTTGAAGTAACTAAAGCCCTTGTACGTATGCCTACAGGCCCGTTGAAAACAACTGGTGACCATACAGTTACTGTTGCATTGCATCATGATGTTGTTGTAGATATTACAGTGACAGTGGTTGGTGAAGCATAAGCAGTTGTTTGTTTGATTTAATCAAGCATCAGCAATAAATAAAAAAGGCTACTTCGGTAGCCTTTTTTATTTGGTAAATGGGCATTTGGTTGGCATGGATATTAAGTATAATTACGTCATGGCAGACCAACAATTAGATGCACTCAAAATCCCTCCACATTCGGTAGAAGCCGAGCAATCAGTCATAGGCGGCTTGCTGCTTGAGAATGAAGCGCTCGATAAAGTTGCTGATATTTTAACGGCTAAAGATTTTTATCGACACGATCATAAGTTGATTTTTCAACATATTGCTAAGTTGATTGAGCATAATAAGCCGGCTGATATTGTAACCGTGGCTGAATCGCTAGAAAATACCGCTGAATTATCAAGCATAGGTGGCATTGCGTATTTAGGCGCGCTGGCACAAAGCACGCCCACTGCGGCAAATATTAGGCGTTATGCCGAAATCGTTCACGAACGCGCAGTAATGCGGCAATTAGTAGTAGTCGGTTCAGGCATTGCGGAAAGTGCTTATGCGCCGAATGGTCGCGATGCACAGCAATTATTAGATGAAGCTGAAGCCAAGATTTTCCAGATTGCGGAAGGTGGAAAACGCAGCTCTCAAGGCTTTGTCGATATTAAAATACTTTTACCGCAAGTCGCTGATCGTATCGACCAGTTATTTTCTCGCGATAATCCTTCTGATGTAACTGGTGTGCCTACGGGGTTCGCTGATCTCGACTCAATGACTTCTGGCATGCAGGGCGGTGATTTAATCATCGTAGCAGGGCGACCATCGATGGGTAAAACTGCATTTTCACTAAATATGGCAGAAAATGTTGCGCTAGATACAGGTTTGCCAGTAGCGGTATTCTCGATGGAGATGGCCGGCACACAGCTTGCCATGCGTATGATAGGCTCAGTAGGGCGTTTAGATCAGCATCGCATGCGAACTGGTAAGCTAGAAGACGAAGACTGGGAAAAACTCACCACTGCTTTAGGTAAACTTAACGAAGCGCCTATCTTTATTGATGAAGGCGCAGGTTTAAGCTCTTTTGATGTGCGTGCCAGAGCGCGTCGTTTACATCGTCAATGCGGAAAATTAGGTTTAATCGTTATTGATTACCTGCAATTGATGTCAGCACCGGCAGGCCGCCAAGGTGAAAACCGTGCGACTGAAATTTCAGAAATTTCTCGTTCACTTAAAGCCTTGGCCAAAGAGCTGGATTGCCCAGTGGTGGCGCTTTCACAGTTAAATCGAAGCGTAGAGCAGCGCCCTGATAAACGGCCGGTCATGAGTGATTTACGTGAATCTGGTGCGATTGAGCAAGATGCCGATGTGATTCTCTTTATTTATCGCGATGAAGTATATAACCCTGATAGTCCAGACAAAGGCACTGCTGAAATTATTATTGCTAAACAACGTAATGGTCCTATCGGCCGAGTCAGATTAACCTTTATGGGGCAACACACGCGATTTGAAAACTATGCCGGTAGCGGTCACATGGCTGATAGTTATTAAGTGAGCAATTAAATTTTAATCATTTAAAATCTGGGCTGCATGATTAATGGCAAAAGCTAAAAGTATTTACAGTTGTACCGAATGCGGCGCCAGCGAGCCTAAATGGCAAGGTCAATGCCCAAGTTGCATGGCTTGGAACACGTTGGTTGAAAGCGTTGCCGAAACGGCCAGCACCAATCGCTACGCTAATAAATTTGAAGGCTTAGCGCAAAGTAGCGTACTACAGAAATTAAGTAGCATACAAGCGGCAGATATTGAACGCCAACCGACTGGCATTGCTGAATTTGATCGCGTGTTAGGTGGCGGTTTGGTAGAAGGTGGCGTGGTGCTCATTGGTGGTGATCCTGGCATTGGAAAATCCACCTTATTATTACAAGTGTTGTGCCATTTAGGCGGCAATATCAATGGTAAAAGCTGTCAGGCGATATATGTGAGCGGTGAAGAATCGCCACAACAAATTGCTATGCGCGCAAAGCGCTTAGGTTTAGATGCAAGTAAAGTTGAGCTACTGGCGGAAATTAACCTAGAAAAAATATTAGCCACGCTACAAACACATAAACCTAATATTGCGGTGATTGATTCTATTCAGACCGTCTATTCCGAAGCATTGCAATCCGCCCCTGGTTCGGTGGCACAAGTGCGTGAATGTTCGGCGCAACTTACTCGTATGGCCAAACAATTAGGCATTACTGTAATTTTAGTCGGTCATGTCACTAAAGATGGCACGCTCGCTGGTCCCCGCGTGCTAGAGCATATTGTAGATACCGTGCTCTATTTTGAAGGCGACCAAAACTCCTCGTTTCGGTTGATTCGAGCTTTCAAAAACAGGTTCGGCGCAGTCAATGAGTTGGGCGTATTTGCCATGACAGAAAAAGGTCTGCGCGAAGTTGCTAATCCATCAGCCTTGTTTTTGTCGCACCACGAAAGTGAAGTGTCTGGTAGTTGTATTACAGTGACGATGGAAGGCACGCGACCACTGTTGATTGAGATCCAGGCCTTGGTAGACGAAAGTCATGCGCCTAATCCAAAGAGATTATGCGTAGGTTTAGAGCAAAACCGTTTAGCCATGTTGCTGGCAGTTTTACATAGGCATGCTGGCGTTGCCTGTTTTGATCAAGACGTGTTTATTAACGCGGTTGGCGGTGTAAAAATCGCCGAGCCCGCAGTGGATTTGGCTGTGTTGCTTTCTATCACTTCATCTTTAAAAAACAATCCATTAGACAATAAACTTATAGTGTTTGGTGAAGTTGGTTTGGCGGGTGAAGTGCGTCCGGTGCAAGGTGGAATTGTGAGGTTAAAAGAGGCGGCTAAACTTGGTTTTACTAAAGCTATTGTGCCTAAAACTAATATGCCTAAACAAAAAATTGCAGGCTTAGAAGTGATTGGTGTGGATAGATTAGAGCAGGCGTTAAATCATATTAGAAATTCCTAGCTTAATTAAATTACATTTAATAGGAGCACCGCTTTGACCAATGCCGAAATAAAAAATACACCATTAACCAATAAACCAAGTAGCGAATTGACCCTTTCGATTAAGGGCATGTCGTGTGCTTCTTGTTCTAATCGGGTAGAAAAAGCGCTTGCTAAAGTGCCTGGCGTATTGTCTGCTGAGGTTAACTTGGCATTAGAAACGGCACATATTGAGAGCGTAACTAATACTGCCACAGCCACTCAATTAATAGAGGCGGTAATTGCAGCCGGTTATCAGGCTGAAGAAGTAAAAAAAAACATTGCTGAAACGGATATTGCTACAGATATTTCACTAGCTAAACCATCGTTCTCTACAGTCTATAGTTGGTGGCCGGTTGCGCTTTCTGCGCTGCTATCACTGCCTTTGGTGCTGGCGATGCTAGCCAATTTGTTGGGTTGGCAAGGACAGTTATCTGGATGGCTGCAATTAGCCTTAGCTACACCTGTACAATTTTGGTTAGGCTGGCGTTTTTATAAAGCGGGTTGGAGCGCGCTTAAGGCTGGTGCTGGCAATATGGACTTACTGGTCGCCCTCGGCACATCTGCCGCCTATGGTTTGAGCGTCAGTCTTTTATTTACACCGTTTTTATTTTCAGCGTCGCATGCATTAAATCAGTCTCATGTAGGCATGCAGCATTTATATTTTGAATCTTCTACTATCGTTATTACGCTGATTTTGCTCGGTAAATGGCTAGAAAGCCGCGCAAAAAAACAAACTACTGATGCGATTCGGGCGTTAAATGCATTACGACCACAACGAGCTTGTGTGCTACGCAATGGTAAAGAAATTGAGCTGGCTATTTCAGCGGTGCTATTGGGTGATATTGTGATTGTGCGGCCTGGAGAAATTATTCCTGTCGATGGTCTAATTCAGCAAGGCGATAGCCAAGTAGATGAATCGTTAATCACAGGTGAAAATTTGCCTGTTTTCAAAAAAATGGGTGACATGGTCACCGGTGGTGCGATAAATGGTGAGGGTTTATTGTATGTAAACACTACTGCGATTGGCGCGGAATCTGTATTAGCACGTATCGTGCGTTTAGTTGAGTCGGCACAGGCTAAAAAAGCGCCTATTCAACGACTAGTGGATAAGGTGAGCGCCATTTTTGTACCGGTAGTGATCGTGATTGCTTTCGTCACATTACTCGCTTGGGGCTTGTTGCAGGGTGATTGGCAAGTTGCTATTTTAAATGCGGTTGCCGTGCTTGTAATCGCCTGTCCTTGCGCGCTAGGTCTTGCTACGCCAACTGCGATTATGGTTGGCACCGGTGTTGCGGCGCAACATGGCGTTTTGATTAAGGATGCGGAAGCGCTCGAACTAGCACATGCCATTAAAACCGTGGCTTTTGATAAAACTGGCACACTGACAGAAGGTCAGCCTAAATTGGTGGCGCTTGAATCAGCCGCAGTGATGGCAGATGCAAGCCCTGATGAATTATTAATGCTCGCCGCTAGTTTGCAGTCTGGTAGCGAACATCCACTGGCAAAAGCCGTAGTTAAGGCAGCGCAGGCTAAATTCATGTCATTACAGTCCGTGCTAAATATGCAGGCATTGCCGGGCAGGGGAGTCACCGGAGTGGTGAATGGCCAAATATTGGCCGTTTAATGCAAGAGCTGGGCGTTGATTTTTCAGCGCTACAAGCTAGCGCTGCAATATTAGAGTCAGAAGGGCGTAGTGTTTCATGGCTTTGCAGATCATTCGCCATTAACGCAAGCAAGCCAGAGCTGATTGGCTTGCTGGGTTTTGGTGACAGCATAAAACCAAGCGCTTTAAGCGCCATTAAGCGACTGCAAGCGCAAGGTATTAATACGGTGCTCATTTCAGGTGATAACCAAGGCAGTGCCTCGAATGTTGCTCAACAATTAGGCATTACTCAAATCTACGCTCAAGTCTTACCTGAAGATAAAGCCAACATTTTAGTGCAGTTAAAAACTACCGGCGGTTTAGTCGCAATGGTTGGTGACGGTATTAATGATGCGCCTGCGCTAGCCGCAGCTGATATTGGTATTGCGATGTCTAGTGGGACTGATGTTGCCATGCAAGCCGCAGGCATCACACTGATGCGAGGCGATCCTAGCTTGGTAGCCGATGCAATTGATATTTCAAGACGTACTTATGCCAAAATCAGGCAGAACTTATTTTGGGCGTTTGTGTATAACATAGTCGGTATTCCATTAGCGGCAATGGGTTTGCTAAGCCCTGTGATTGCCGGAGCGGCAATGGCCTTAAGTAGCTTTAGTGTAATTTCAAATGCACTGTTATTGAAGCGCTGGAAGCCCACGAGCGAGAAGAATTAAGGCTAGCCTAAACCTTAATTTTCTGAAAGTTTAGACTACAAATTTCTGTATTTTTCTGTATTTTTCTGTACTTTTCTGTATTTATTTTTTGTATTCATTATGGTGCAGCAGTTAATTAAAATGCGCTTACTTGGTGCATAAATAATGTTGTTAATAAAACACGACTATTCTGCAGTGTTAATTTATTGATATTTAAG
>JBEDKX010000071.1:0-10163 GCA_041171965.1 Pseudomonadota bacterium
CTTTTGCCTTGATTAAACGCTTGATTTATATCACTGGCTTAGTGATATTAGGCGCTGTCAGTTATTTTTCTACCTTAATGTTGCTTGGCTTTAGGCCGCGAGATTACCTCCGTAGAGTAGAGCGTTAAATGCAAGTTTTTCGACATATAACATCTCAATTCTCGCCCACAAGCTTGCCAACCGCTGCTTGTGCCATTGCCATCGGTAATTTTGATGGCATGCACTTAGGCCATCAAGCCTTATTGAAAAAATTGACTGAAACTGCAAAGGCGCTTAATTTAACTTCTGCGGTGATGACGTTTGAGCCACATCCACGCGAGTTTTTTACGCCGGAAAGTGCGCCAGCAAGGCTTTGCTCAGTTCGTGAAAAGCTAGAGTATTTTGCTGCCGCAGGCATAGATCATGTTTATGTATGTGGATTTAATCATCGCTTTGCCAAAGTGACGGCGGCTGAATTTATGCAAAATATTTTGCGAGATGCACTGAATGCACAAGCTATTTTAGTGGGTGAAGATTTTAGATTCGGCGCTAAACGTAGCGGTTCTATTGCAGATTTTGTAGAAGCTAAATTTAATTTAATTAGCTTGCCTCAGGTAGATTTGGCTATAGGCAATGCTGCACCAAGTCGCGTTTCCAGCACCCGCGTACGTAATGCTTTGGCTGCCGGAAAATTGCAAGAGGCTGCCTTGCTACTTGGTCGCCCATATAGCATGAGCGGTAAAGTCGTACACGGTGCAAAACGTGGTCGACAATTGGGTTTTCCTACTGCCAATGTGCATATGCGGCATGAGCGGCCTGCCTTGACAGGAGTTTATGCGGTAAAATTAGATGGTAGGAATAGCGTCGCCAATTTAGGCGTTCGCCCAACCATTGCCGGTGTACCAAAATTAATGCTTGAAGTGCATGTGATTGATTTTAACGCTGATCTATATGGTCAGCATGTTCATGTGGAGTTCTTGTATAAAATTCGTGATGAAATGAAATTTGATAGTTTAGACGCCTTAAAAGCACAGATCGCCATAGATAAATCGACCGCGCGAGATTTTTTTGCTTCTGTCATTTCGACAAAGTCGGAATGACCATTGAGTTTGCAACAGATTGATTAGAAATTTATTTGAGATTTAAATGACTGAAGACCTAAATAAAGAACAGAATAAATACAAATTAAACTTGCCGGAAACTACCTTTCCGATGCGTGGTGATTTGGCCAAACGTGAGCCAGCATGGCTAAAACAATGGCAAGATAAAAAGCTTTATGAGCGTATTCGCAACTCGCGCAAAGGCGCTAAAAAATTCATTCTGCATGATGGCCCGCCGTATGCAAACGGCGATATTCATATTGGTCATGCGGTTAATAAAATCTTAAAAGATATTATTGTTAAATCTAAAACCCTGAGCGGTTTTGATGCGCCTTACGTACCAGGTTGGGATTGCCACGGCTTGCCGATTGAGTTGGTGGTAGAAAAAAATCACGGCAAAAATATTGATCCAGCTAAATTCCGCGAGCTTTGCCGCGAATATGCGGCTGAACAAGTGGCGCGTCAAAAGAAAGATTTTATTCGCTTGGGCGTGTTGGGCGATTGGGATAATCCTTACCTAACCATGGATTTTAAAACCGAAGCCGACATCATGCGCGCTTTGGGTGAAATCTATAAAAATGGCTATTTGTATCAAGGCAGCAAGCCTGTGCATTGGTGCGTAGATTGCGGTTCTGCCTTGGCTGAAGCTGAAGTTGAATATGAAGATGTGAATTCGCCGCAGATTGATGTGGGCTTTAAAGTGGCCGATAAAGTAGCTTTAAGTTTGGCATTTGGTGTTGCAGTAACGAGCGATGCTTATGCCGTTATTTGGACAACGACGCCTTGGACACTACCGGCGAACCAAGCAGTAAGCGTACATCCTGAGTTTGATTATGATTTACTGCAAACCAGCAAAGGCTTGCTAATTCTTGCGCATGATCTGGCGCAAAGTACACTGGCACGCTATGTCGAAGAAAATACTAGCGTGCTTGCTAGTTGCAAAGGTGAAGCTTTAAAAGGCTTGTTATTACAACATCCATTCGATAACCGCCAAGTGCCTATCATCTGTGGCGATCATGTCACTACTGAAGCCGGTACTGGTTTAGTGCATACAGCAGCCGCTCACGGTAACGATGACTGGTTGGTGATGAAAGCTACTTATCCTAACGAAAAACCACGCATTTTAATGGGCGGTGACGGTAAGTTTTTCAATAGTGAATTGGTTGAGTTTGAGGCTATTCGCGGTTTAAGTAGACAGGACGCGAACAAGATTATCTTGGCAGCAATGCTTGAAACTGGCAATTTGCTGGCTAGCGCACGCTTGAGTCATAGCTTTCCACATTGCTGGCGCCATAAAACGCCATTAATGCAATTGGCGACGCATCAGTGGTTTGTTGGTATGAATACCGAAGGCGTTTCTGGTAACAGTTTACGTGAGTTAGCCAACAAAGCCGTCGATGAAACTGAATTTTTCCCAGCTTGGGGACGTGCACGATTAGAAGCGATGATTAAAAATCGCCCAGATTGGTGTGTGTCGCGCCAGCGTAACTGGGGCGTGCCTATGCCTTTCTTCGTTCATAAAGAAACGGGTGAGCCCCATCCGCAAACGATGGCGCTGCTAGAGCGCGCAGCATTAATGGTAGAAGCGCAAGGTGTTGAAGCTTGGTTTAGTTTAGATGGCGCCGCTTATTTGGCTGAATTTGCGCCAGAAAATGCAACTGATTATAAAAAAGTGACTTACACGCTAGATGTTTGGTTTGATTCTGGTGCAACACATGCGGCCGTACTTAAGCGCCGCCCAGAGTTACAGTTTCCAGCAGATTTGTATTTAGAAGGTTCAGACCAGCATCGAGGTTGGTTTCAATCTAGCCTGTTGACTGGCTGTGCGATTGATGGCCGTGCGCCATATGAAGCTTTGCTGACGCACGGTTTTGTGGTCGATGGCGCTGGCCATAAAATGAGTAAATCTAAAGGCAATGTAGTTGCGCCACAAAAAGTGATGGACACTTACGGTGCCGACATTTTGCGCTTGTGGGCGGCTTCTACGGATTACTCAGGCGAGCTGACGATTTCGGATGAAATTCTCAAACGTGTGTCAGAAAGTTATCGTCGTATTCGTAATACTATGAAATTTTTGCTGGCAAATTTAGCCGATTTTGATGTAGCCAAAGATTTATTGCCAGTGAGCGATTGGCTAGAAATTGACCAATACGCGCTACATTTAACCGAAAAGCTGCAAACAGGGATTCTGCAAGATTACGATAAATATGAATTTCATTTTGCCGTACAAAAATTTGTCAGTTTTTGCTCAGATGATTTAGGTAGTTTTTATTTAGATATTCTTAAAGATCGCTTGTATACGGCTGGCGAAACTTCACACGCACGTCGTGCAGCGCAAAGTGCTTTGCATCACATTACCCATTCTATGATGCGTTTGATGGCCCCGATTTTAAGTTTTACTGCCAATGAAATTTGGGAAACGCTGGGCTTAGATGCCAATAAGACTGTGTTTGAAGATACTTGGTATGACTTGCCAGCGCACGGTTTAAGTGCAGAGCGTTTGACTGTGTGGGAAGCCGTGATTGTTGCACGTAGCTTATCAACCAAAGAAATTGAGGTGTTGCGCACCGCTGGGCAAGTAGGCTCGTCATTACAGGCGGAGCTGGAGTTTTTTGCCACAGATGTGACCTTTGATGCATTAAGCAGTTTGGCTGAAGATCTACGTTTTGTGATGATCGTTTCAAGCGCTAAAGTGACAAAAGTAGCCACAGAAGCCGAGCAAAAAATATTCGTTAAGCCAAGTACGCATGTTAAATGTGGCCGTTGCTGGCATTATCGCGCAGACGTAGGCGCACACGCAGAGCATCCAAGTATTTGTGGTCGTTGCGTGAGTAATTTGTTTGGTGCTGGCGAACAAAGAAGTTTTGCTTAATGATCATTAAAATGGTGCCACTGATTAAATGGTTCAGCATTAGCGCGATCATCATTGCCGCAGATCTTTATACCAAGCATTTGGTGCAAAACTCTTTTGTTTATGGCGACATGCTGACCATCACCAGCTTTTTTGATTTAGTGCGCTACCATAATCAAGGTTCTGCTTTTGGCTTTTTGGCAGATGCTGGTGGTTGGCAAAAAATATTTTTCAATGGTGTTTCTGTGCTGGCGATCATGGTGATTAGTTACCTAATTCGTAAACACGCGACTGAGAAACTTTTTTGCTTGGGTCTTGCCTTAATCTTGGGTGGTGCAATTGGCAATTTTTATGATCGCATTACCTTAGGCTACGTGGTCGATTTTTTAAATTTCCATTATCACAATATCTATTGGCCAGCCTTTAACGTAGCGGACAGCGCAATATGCGTGGGAGTGGCGTGTTTATTGTTAGATAGCTTTAAAAAAGCGCCACAAAAATAAATGCTCGATATATCAAGAAGTGGGGATTTAAATGGCGGATTGGTTAAAGATTATTGCAGGTAAAACTGCCATTGCGCAGCAGGGCAATAAGCCTGGCAAAACTAATGCTAATAGCCGTGTCCCGGCTGGTCAAACTGAAGTTAAAAACTTTCCAGTACTCAATATCGGTCTACAGCCTAGCATTGATAAAGCAGATTGGTCGCTTCGTATATACGGTTTAGTTGAGACAGAAGTTGATCTGGATTGGGCTGCCTTTGAAGCGCTCACACAAACGACCGATGTCTCTGATTTTCATTGCGTGACGCGCTGGAGTCAGTTAGATATGAATTGGCAAGGCGTGCGAGCGCGAGATATTTTGGCTTTAGCAATGCCTTTATCTACAGCAAAGTTCGTTACTTTACACGGCTATGATGGCTACACTACCAACCTTAACCTAGAAGCATTACTAGATGATGATGTGCTGGTCGCACATTCTGTACTAGGCCAAGCTCTTACGCTTGAACATGGAGCGCCTGCCCGAATAATTGTACCGAAACGCTATGCCTGGAAAGGTGCAAAATGGTTGAAAGCCATAGAATTACATGCTGAGGATAAGTTAGGATTTTTAGAGCAGCGATTTTCTGAGGATTAATTTTCTAATACAATGTTCTCAATTGTTTAGCTTCAGTTTTTACTAGGATTTTTCCCTAATTTTCTTTGCAAGGTGCGTCTGTGCATATTCAAGCTGCGGGCAGTGGCGGAGATATTGCCATCATGCTCAGCCAGTACACGTTGAATATGCTCCCATTCTAGGCGGTCGATAGACAGTGGGTTGGTCAATAATTCAAGCTCGGCATTGCCTGATTGTTTTTCAAAGGCGGCGACAATTTCGTCGGCATCTACCGGTTTTGCAAGATAATGCGTTGCCCCTAGTTTAATGGCTTCAACCGCGGTGGCAATGCTGGCAAATCCAGTAAGCACGACAATTCTCGTACCTGCATTTAGGCTTGCTAACTGGCGAACCAGCACTAAGCCTGAGTTACCTGACATTTTTAAGTCCACTACGGCGAATTCTGGTGCTTCTTGTTTGGCAAGTTCAAATGCACTTTCTGCACTGTTGGCTAAGCTGACTAAAAACCCACGTTTACGCATGGCGGGTGCCAGTGCATTTAGGAAATCTTCATCATCATCAACTAAAAGTAGGCTGGGTTTTTCATCACTATTTTCTGTAGTAGCTATATTTTCTAGATTAAAACTGTTCATTTTCTGACCTTCAGTTTCTTATACGTAAATTTTTAAGTGGCAAACTCACTAGCGTAATGACGCCGCCTTCTGGGTGATTGTTGAGGCTTAATTCGCCTTCATAGCGGGCTAGAATCGCTTGCGTTAAATATACGCCTAAGCCCATGCCTTCGTTATTTTTTGAGGTGAAAAACGGTGTGCCTAATTTACTTTTGGTCTCGGCACTTAAGCCAGTGCCAAAGTCGCGTATCTGTATTTTTAATGTTTTCTCATCCCAGTCGGCGTCAAATAAAATGCGTTCAGGTGATTCGTCTGCGGCATTATCAAGTAAGTTTAATATGGCCTGTGTGAAGGTTCTATCCATAAAAATGACTGGGTTTATTGTGGTGTTTGGCATGGTGATAATTAGTTCGGTTGCCGGTCTGGTATCGCGCCAACGCTGGATGGCCTCCTGTAAAAACTCAAATAGTGTAAAGCCTTGGCCGGTATCCGCGCGCGATAGTCCAGCATTACGAGTAATCGACGACAATATTTCTTTGCAGCGTGTCACTTGTTTTTGTAGTATTTCCAGTTGTTGTAAAAGTTCTGGCTGACTAGCGTAATCCTGCCTTAACTCTTTGCTTATAATAGCCATCGTAGCCAACGGTGTACCTAGCTCATGCGCTGCACTAGTAGCCAGTGTGCCTAAAGCTAGCATGCGTTCGCCTTCTAACGCTTTTTCACGCACAGCAGCGATGGTTTTATCGTAATCACGTAGATTTTGCCCAATACGTGCGATAAAAATCGCCACAATAATCGAACTAACAACAAAACCCAGCCACATGCCGACTAAATGAATGTCTAAATGTATGCTATTTTTTGCATCCAACTGGGCGTGCATGTGCAGGTGTGAAAGCGGTACATGGTAAAACATCAGCAAGGTATAGCAGGTGATACTTAAGCCGGCGATTATCCATGCATAAGTGGTGCGCAAAGCCACTGCCGCTACGGTAATCGGCAATAAATACATCCAAATAAATGGGTTGCTATAACCGCCACTAAAATAAAAAAGTACAGAAAGCGCTGCAATATCGCCCAAAAGTTGCGCGAATAATTCACGCTGCGTGGTCTGCTGGGTATGTTTCAAGCGCCACCATGCTATGCCGTTGAGAAAACCTAAACCTGTAATAGCCAGTAGTAGAGGTAAAACAGGGAGTGGAATAGATGCTAGCCGTAAGCCGATAATCACCGCGGTTAAGCAAATCATTACCACGCTACGCAACATGACTAAGCGCTGCATATTGTGGCGTGTTGCGTTGGATAGTGTGGGGTGGATAGATTGCATTTTTGGATACCTAAAAGCTTAATAATCAAAGCCAAATAAGGCACATTATAAAGTGTTCATGCTCGTAATAATCAATTACTAGCTGTGGCAAATTGTCGCGCGGCAATTTATCAAACAATATTGAAGGTTCACTTTTTAGTTGAGAGTTTTGGCTTCGATGTTAATAGCGTTATTATTAATGCTGAGCTGACTTAATTGAATCTTGTTTTAGCATAGCTTCTTTATGCTAATATTATTGGCTGCCCATCAGGCATTAATAACTATGATTCTAATTTTTAAACTAGCCATAATCGTACCTAAAAAATAGAGTAATATCGTGCGCATGAAAAATCTATTAGTGTTTTTTGCTGTCTTTTTGATCAGTGTCCCTTTAAAAGTAACTTCCCACGAAGGTCACGCGCAACAACAAAAGGCTACGCTAGCCATAAGTGTTGCATTTGATTCCACTGGTAATTTATGGCGGGCTAGTAGTAATGGTGACTTTGTACAAGTTGAGTCTAGTCGCGATTTGGGTAAACATTTTTCTAAAGCCATGACCATTAACCGAACCGCTCAAAAGATTGTTGTAAATGGTGAAGCGCGTCCCAAGATTGCTACCAGCCCAGACGGAAATATCTACCTCACATGGACTCAGTCCTTAGCTAAACCATTCAGTGCTTATGTGTGGTTTGCACGTTCAATTAACGGCGGAAAAACTTTTGAAACGCCTTTCATTGTGCATCAAGATCGTGCCGAAATCACCCATCAATTTGAGGCACTGAATGTAGCGCCTAATGGCAATGTCACCGTTGCATGGGTCGACAATCGAGATTTAATTGCTGCTAAATCCTCAAGCAAACCTTACGATGGCGCCGCTATTTATTACGCACTTTCAACAGATAAAGGCGCAAGCTTTACACCTGAACAAAAACTCGCTGATAATAGCTGCGAATGTTGCCGCATTGCTTTTACCAACAAGCCTAACGGTACCGTCGTTGCGATGTGGCGGCATGTCTTTGAAGGAGGTGAGCGCGACCATATGATTGCGGAGATTCCTATGAACGTTAGCCAAGCATCCGTTGTTCAGCGAGCTACATTTGGTCGCTGGAAAGTAGATGGTTGCCCACATCATGGTGCCGCATTGGCCACTGGCGGTGAGGGTAAAGATTGGTGGGGTTACCACATGGCTTGGTTTGATGGTGGCAATGATGAGACAGGTAAGGATGCCAGTTTATTTTATGCGCGTATGGATGGCGAAGCTTGGGTTTCATCACCGGCCAAAAAATTTGGCAATCATAACAAGCAGGCCGGCCATCCTGCGTTGTTAAGTTTAGGCGAGAAAGTTTGGTTGGTGTGGCGCGAAAATGAAACTATCAACAAGCTGACGCAATATACGATAGTGGCTAAGTTTTCAGATGATGGAGGTAGAAGTTGGGGTGAGGCTAAGACTGTTGCAAGTACTGGCGATAAAGCGGATTATCCGCAATTGTTGGCTAAGGATAATCAGCCCTTTTTAGTGTGGAACACACTGAAAGAAGGTTTGCAGATTATTGCTTTGTAACTGATTTTGGCTTATAAGTTCTTGGTTTTTAGCAGCATTGGTTTTGAAGGCTGTTTACAAACACCCTATTATAAACACCATACTTTAGTGTGATGAGTAAGTTCCATCCAAATAGCCCATGCGCTGGCGCTACTTAATAACAAGCCGGCAAGGCGCATGCCGTATGGTTCTACTAAGTTGGTTTTAAGTTTTAGCCACAGCCACGGCGCAAAAAATAATGAAACGCTAGAACCTATTGCAAAGGCTGCCATACTGAGTGCGCCACCAAGCGGATTGCCGTTAAACGATGAAATAATCAGTGCTGAATATAGCAAACCGCAAGGCATTAATGCCCAAAGCATACCAATATAAAAATTCCCGCCTTGAACCAAACTAAGTTTTTTGACATGGCGCCAAATACTGCGTCCAGCTTGGTCGACCCAAACAGGCTGGCGTGCATAAACTAATAGCAACATGCCCCAAAAAAATACCAGCACATGAAAAAATGTCCAAAGTGGGTGCAGTATTGCGCTATAAGTAGATAACCAAGCAATACTTTGGATAGCAAAAGTGGCAATTGCGCCCATCGCAGCATAACCGCACAAGCGGCCAAGATGAAAGAGTTGAATCGCGTATGGTTTTGCTGATGTCTGTGATATCGAGGTGCAGGCCGCGCCACACATGGCCACGCAATGAGGGCCGCCTGCCAAACCCATTACCAGCGCACTATAAATCAGTGCAGTTTGCATAAACTATGCCTATTTACTGATGCCAGTGGCAGCGTGATTTCTAGCTAGAACTGCTGGTGCAAGTGCATTTTTTTCTGCTGTAGTAAGTGTTTCTGGCTTATTTGTATTAAGCGATTGATCCGCTAATGTTTTGTTAATATTAATGCCTTTCTGATAATATTCTTCGTCAATCACTGGATCGCGATGGCTAACCGCAATATAGACTGTGATTAGACTGGCAACCACCACTGCGGCTGGGCCACCAAATGCCAACCATGCATAACCGTGATGCCACCAAGCTTTGTTTTTATCATCACTCATTGTTCTATTTTCTTGCATCATGACTTCCTTATTTGAACGACATCTTTTAGTCGCATTTCTTAATATGTTAACACTTTGTTTCTAGTCTATATTATTGAGCAATATAAAAAATGGATCTTTCAGTAACATGTTCTGGTTTGCCTAATGCGTCAATTTCGAACATTATTTTATGTGAGCCGCTTTTTGCGGTGCCATCTAAAATTTGTAGGCTGACAGAAAAGGTTCTTGATGACGCAGGGTCGACCTTAAATTCTTTTCTCGAAGCGACGGATAAACCTTTTAAACCAGAAACAGAAACGCGATAAATTTCGGGTATTTCAGTGGCGTTACTTACTTGTAATCGATAAACATTTTCTACAAATCCGCCTGGCATCAGTCGTGACATTACACCATTGTCGCGCATAACATCAACGGTAAACGATGTGCGCAATCCTAATGAAACAACTAAACCAACAGTCATGGCTAATAATACACCGCTATAAACCAGTACGCGTGGCCTTAATATTTTTTGCACAATCTGATGCTTAGTCCAATGTTGGCTAAGTCCATTTTGTGTAGAAAAGCGGATTAATCCACGCGGATATTCCATTTTATCCATCACGCTATCACATGCATCT
>JBEDKX010000072.1:0-5143 GCA_041171965.1 Pseudomonadota bacterium
GGATTGCTCAATAAAAAAGGAAGTCTGACTATTTTTTAGCAGGCTTCACTAGCATTGGATTCGCTGGTGCTGATGGAGTGCCTGTTATTGCCGGGGCTACAACGCTAGATGTGCCAGTAGTAATGGCTGTTTTTGTGGTGGTATTCTCAAGCACCTGATAAAACACTTCATCTTGTTTTACCATACCGAGCTCACTTCTGGCGCGCTCTTCAATGGCCGCACGACCACTTTTTAAATCTAACACTTCGGCATTTAGCGTTTCATTACGCGCTTTCAAGCCATTATTTTTTTCTTGCTGTTCAGCTATTTGACGGTTTAAATCCCAAACGCGCAACCAACTACCCTTGCCTAACCACAGAGGATACTGCAGCAAGGCAATTAGGATAACAAATATAAGGGTTAAGGCTTTCACCTAGATTAATGCCCTTTAAAACTTACTTGAATAGTTGATAAAACGCTGACATTCCGGCATAGCTAGAAGCATCGCCTAATTCTTCTTCAATACGTAACAGCTGATTGTATTTAGCAATACGCTCTGAACGTGAAATTGAACCTGTTTTAATTTGCAATGCATTTGTTGCCACTGAAATATCAGCAATGGTCGTATCTTCAGTTTCACCTGAACGATGTGAAATGACTGAAGTGTAACCCGCACGCTTGGCAGTTTCAATGGTTTCAAAAGTCTCAGTAAGCGTACCAATTTGGTTAACTTTGATCAGCACTGAGTTGGCAACACCGCGTCTGATGCCTTCACGTAGAATTTTTGCATTAGTCACAAAAAGATCATCACCGACTAATTGCGTAGTTTTACCTAGGCGTTTAGTCAAAATATCCCAACCATCCCAGTCGAACTCAGCCATACCATCTTCAACACTGATAATAGGATATTTATCGCACCATGTGGCCAAATAATCAGTAAACTGTGCTGAAGACAACTCCAATCCTTCTGAAGTTAAATGATATTTACCATTTTTGTAAAACTCAGTACTAGCGCAATCTAAACCTAAATATACATCACGGCCTGGCTCGTAACCAGCGTCAGAAATCGCTTCCATAATATATTGAATAGCCGCTTCATTTGACGGTAAATTAGGCGCAAAGCCACCTTCGTCGCCCACTGTTGTGGCAAGACCTTTTTTATGTAAAGTCTTTTTCAAGGCATGGAATACTTCAGCACCGCAACGCAACGCTTCTCTAAAGCTAGGGCGACCGGCTGGAATAATCATAAACTCTTGCATGTCCACACTATTATCAGCATGCGCACCACCGTTGATGATGTTCATCATTGGTGTAGGCAATTGCATGGCACCAGAGCCGCCTAAATAGCGATACAAAGGCAAACCAGACTCTTCTGCCGCTGCACGAGCGCAAGCCATAGAAACAGCTAAAATTGCATTTGCGCCTAAGCGATCTTTATTTTCCGTACCATCTAGCTCAATAAGCGTTTTATCGATAAAACTTTGCTCTTCCGCATCTAGGCCTATGATAGCTTCTGTGATTTCAGTATTGACGTTTTCAACCGCGCGCAACACACCTTTACCTAAATAACGGCTGGCATCACCATCACGTAATTCTGCCGCTTCTTTAGAGCCAGTAGAGGCGCCTGAAGGAACCGCAGCACGACCAATCACACCACTTTCAAGAAGTACATCCACTTCTACCGTTGGATTACCACGTGAATCTAAAATTTCACGGGCGATAATATCGACAATTGCACTCATCACTCACACTCCAAAATATTAAAATTTTTCTTTTATACGAAACTACTGCAAGGTTTTCTAGTGTTTATCTAGTGTTTATAATGTTGATTCAATAAAACCAGCTTTTTTCACTAGCCGATCTAAATCTACCAATACTTCCAATAATTCTTTCATTCTATGCAAGGGCCAAGCATTAGGCCCGTCAGATAATGCTTTTGATGGATCTGGATGCGTTTCCATGAAAATGCCAGCAATACCGCTTGCCACCGCAGCACGCGCTAACACAGGCACGTGTTCACGTTGTCCGCCGCTTTTGTCGCCCTGACCACCAGGTTGTTGCACTGAGTGTGTCGCATCAAATACCACAGGGCAGTGAGTTTCACGCATAATTGCTAGACCGCGCATATCAGACACTAAAGTATTGTAGCCAAAGGATACGCCACGTTCACAGACCATAATCGTATCTTGATTACCGTTCGCTTCACGGGCTTTTTGCACGACATTACGCATGTCACCAGGCGCCATAAATTGGCCTTTTTTAATATTCACCGGCTTGCCAGATTTTGCGCAAGCGGTAATAAAATCAGTTTGGCGACACAAAAATGCAGGCGTTTGCAATATATCAACTACGGCGGCCACATGCGGCACTTGCTCTTCCGTGTGTACATCAGTCAAAATTGGCACACCAATTTGACGACGTACTTCATCTAAAATCTTCAAGCCCTGCTCCATGCCAAAGCCACGGAACGTGCTATTCGAGCTGCGATTAGCTTTATCGTAAGATGATTTATAAATAAAAGGAATGCCTAAGGCAGTAGCAATTTCTTTAAGCTGGCCGGCAGTATCAATCGCCATTTGTTGCGATTCAATCACGCATGGACCGGCAATCAAAAATAGCGGTTTATCAAGGCCAACTTCAAATCCACATAACTGCATATCTATCCTTTTTATTTTCTTTAACTAATACTGGCTATTTAATAGCTTGATGCGCCAGCGCAGCTTTGACAAAAGCAGTAAATAGCGGGTGACCGGTGCGTGGGTTAGAAGTAAATTCCGGATGGAATTGGCAAGCCACAAACCACGGATGCACATTCTGTGGCAACTCTATCATCTCGCATAAATCTTCAGTCGGTGTTCTAGCAGAAATCACCAAACCTGCTGCTTTTAGTCGCTCAACGTAATTATTGTTCACTTCATAACGATGGCGATGGCGCTCATTTACCTGACTGCCGTAAATACTAGCAGCCATCGTGTTTGGCACAATTGGGCATGCCTGTGCGCCTAAACGCATAGTGCCGCCAAGGTCAGAATCTGTAGTGCGCGTTTCTACACTGCCATCAGCCGCTTGCCACTCAGTGATTAAGCCAATCACTTGATGTGGGCTTGCTGGGTTAAATTCAGTACTATTAGCATCAGTTAAATGCGCTTCATTACGGGCAAATTCAATCACTGCCAACTGCATACCCAAACAAATACCAAGATACGGTACCTTATTTTTTCTGGCATAAGCAATCGCGGCAATTTTTCCTTCGGTACCACGTACACCAAAACCGCCAGGCACTAAAATAGCATCCATATTTTCTAGTGCTGCCGTGCCATTCTGTTCAATATCTTCAGAATCAATATAATGCACTTTAACTTTAGATTCAGTATGAATGCCAGCGTGTATCAAGGCTTCGGTAAGCGATTTATAAGAATCGGCCAAATCAATATATTTACCAACAAAGGCAATATTAACCAGATGCTTAGGGTTGCCTAGCGCGTAGGCAATTTTTTCCCAACTAGATAGATCTGCTGGTTTAGCGCTAATCTCTAATTTTCTACAGACAATTTCATCCAGCATTTGTGCATGTAAAAAACCAGGTATTTTGTAAATAGAATCGGCATCGATCATGCTAATAACAGCTTCTAACATTACATTGGTGAATAGAGCGATTTTCTTGCGCTCTTCATCAGGAATATTACGGTCTGCGCGGCATAGCAAAATATCTGGCTGTATACCGATCTCACGCAATTCTTTGACAGAATGCTGGGTAGGTTTAGTTTTCAACTCGCCAGCGGTAGGAATCCATGGCAGCAAAGTTAAATGAATGTAACAGGCATTGTTGCGGCCTTCTTCAAAACCCATTTGGCGAATGGCTTCCAAAAACGGTAACGATTCAATATCGCCCACAGTGCCGCCCACTTCTACAATCGCAACATCAGCACCTTCAGCGCCACGTTTAACGTGGGCTTTAATTTCATCGGTAATATGTGGAATCACTTGTACGGTTTTGCCGAGATATTCACCGCGACGTTCTTTTTTAATCACGGTTTCGTAAATTTGGCCGGTAGTAAAGTTATTACGTTTAGCCATACGCTGGGTAATAAAGCGTTCGTAATGGCCTAAATCCAAGTCTGTCTCTGCACCGTCTTCGGTGACAAATACTTCGCCGTGCTGAAAAGGAGACATGGTGCCTGGGTCTACGTTAATGTAGGGATCCAGCTTCAACATGGTCACTTTGATACCACGTGATTCTAGACTTGCGCCGAGGCTGGCAGCGGCGATGCCTTTACCACGAGAGGAAACTACACCGCCAGTTACGAATACATATTTGGTCATGGAAAGGCACTTAATTATTTGTTGCAGACGGATTAAGATTTTACCGCAAAACCGAAGCTGTTCAAAACGTTATGCCAAAATAAAAATACTTTATAGCCCTAGCTAAATATTTAAAACTTAAGCTTTTGTAGCCCAAACTCCATAGGTTTTAAATTTTTCTTGTACTTCCAGCATGTCTTGCTGGCTTAAAATATGCGGCTCACCCACTTGCAAGGCACGCAGGTACTGCTCACATAAGGTTTCAACTTCTTGCGCAACGCTGACTGCTTTTTCCAAACTGGCGCCAACGGCTATCATGCCGTGATTCGCTAACAGGCAGGCTACACGGTTATGCAATGCGCTCACCGCATTATCTGACAGCTGCTGAGTGCCAAACAAAGCATATGGCGCACAACGTATGCTATCGCCTCCGCACAAGGCAATCATGTAATGGAAAGCCGGCATATCGCGCCGGAATGTACTTAAAGTGCTGGCAAACATGCTATGGGTATGGATGACAGCCTGAACTTCCGGACGATGAAGGTAAATATCTCTATGAAAGCGCCATTCTGAAGATGGATTTTTATTTGCGGGATAACTTCCGTCTAATTGCATATGCACCAAATCATTGACTGACATATTTTCAGCGGCAATACCTGACGGCGTAATTAAAAAGCCCTCCTCACAGCGCACACTAGCATTGCCTGATGTACCTTTATTCAGCCCCAGCAATGAAAGTTTTTGGCTGGCTGATAATAATTGCTCGCGTAATTTAAATTCAGCTTGAGTTTTCATGCCTATATTATGCACATCCAAATTATTCATATTTAACCAATTGATCTGGCGAGAATACGCCATACTC
>JBEDKX010000073.1:0-8247 GCA_041171965.1 Pseudomonadota bacterium
AAAGCCTGCTGCGATGTCGAGTGTGTCCGTAACGCCGGTGCCGAAGCCCGTGCTAAAGGCAGTGGCGGCTTCAAGTGCTGCGCCTTCTGGGCATAATTCTACGTGTGGCAAGATGATGATTTGTGGCATTTTGTTTCCTACAGATTAATGACTTATAGATTAATCTTTTATAGATTAATATCTTCTAAATTTTTGCCGGCTAAGGCGCGGCTCACACTAGCATTCATGCGTGCGGCGGCAAAGGCTTCAGTGGCATGGTTTAACGCTTCAACGGCTTTATGAATGGCATCGTCATCTTGCGTTTCTTTGATTGATGCTAAGCGTTGCATTTCGGCCTCAATGGCTTGTTTTTCTTCACTGCTAATTAAGGCGCTATCCGTGGCTAAGGCCATCGTTACCGCTTCTAAGATTGCACCAGCGGCAACTCTAGCTTCTGCTAACATGCGGGCTTTTTTGTCAGCCTCGGCACTGTTAAATGAGGTTTTGAGCATATTGGTAATTTCATCTTCACTTAGTCCATATGAAGGTTTCACGGCAATATGCGCTTCTACATTGGTTGAAGTTTCACGTGCAGAAACTGACAGCAAACCATCTGCATCTACAGTAAATGTTACACGAATACGCGCTGCACCAGCCACCATAGGCGGAATGCCGCGCAGTTCAAAGCGCGCCAATGAGCGGCAATCGCTGACTAACTCACGCTCGCCTTGCACTACATGAATACTCATGGCGGTTTGGCCGTCTTTATAAGTGGTAAATTCCTGCGCACGTGCAACAGGCAATGTACTGTTTCTGTGAATCACTCTTTCAGTCAGACCGCCGTAAGTTTCTAAACCTAAAGACAGCGGAATCACATCGAGTAATAATAAATCTTCATCACTTTTGTTACCGGCTAATACATTGGCTTGAATGGCTGCGCCTAGTGCGACGACTTTATCTGGATCTAAATTAGTGAGTAGTGTTTGTTTGAAATACTCTGCAACAGTTTTGCGTACTAGCGGCATTCTAGTGGCGCCGCCCACCATCACAACACCATTAATTTCTTCAACGCTGAGCCCAGCATCGCGCATCGCTTTACGTGTTGGGCTCAGCGTTTTTTGTACTAAATTAGCCGTAAACGCAATAAATTCATGGGTGGTTAACGTTAAGTTAACAAATTCGCCGTCACTCAATAAGCAGCTGATATTCGCTTCAGCATGTTCTGTGAGCCATTCCTTGGCTTCACGCGCTTTGCTTAATAGTAACCGTGTATCGTGTGCATTACGGGGCGTTAGTTTGGCGCTTTCTAATATCCAGCAAAAAATACGGTGGTCAAAATCATCACCGCCAAGTGCAGAATCGCCATTGGTGGCCAATACTTCAAACACGCCTTTGCTTAGTTTTAATATGGATACATCAAACGTGCCGCCGCCTAAGTCGTAAATGACATAAATACCTTCGCTAGCGTTATCTAAACCATAGGCAACCGCGGCAGCAGTCGGCTCGTTCAATAAACGTAATACATTGATACCGGCTAATCTTGCCGCATCTTTCGTTGCTTGGCGCTGGGCATCATCAAAATAAGCCGGAACGGTAATTACTGCGCCGACTAATTCTCCACCAAGCGCATGTTCTGCTCGTGTTTTCAGTACTTTAAGAATTTCTGAAGAAATTTCCACTGGGCTTTTTATGCCTGCTCGCGTTTCAATTTGCACCATGCCGCTCGTTTCACTGAAGCGATAAGGTAAGTGTGAAACGTCTAAATCTTTAAGGCCGCGCCCCATGAATCTTTTAGCAGAAACAATCGTATTATGCGGATCTATATTTTGTTGTTTTTGAGCGTTGAAGCCTACTTCAACATGACCATTTTCAAGATAATGCACCACTGACGGCAATAAAGCATGGCCATGTTCATCGTTGATAACATTGCTAAGCCCGCTGCGCACAGTGGCCACCAGCGAATTTGTGGTGCCTAAATCAATGCCTATTGCCAACTTGTGTTGGTGTGGCGCTGCGCTCATGCCGGGTTCAGATATTTGTAGAAGTGCCATAGATTTTTAAAAGTAGTGTCTAAATTTTGGGTGTTTCGTATAGGTGTGAATTAAGTTGTTTCTAAAGGTCTGCTTCTAATTGTTCAATGGCTTTGTTAATGTCAGCATAGACTTTGTCGATAAAAATCAGTTTGCGTGTCGCATCTGTTGCGTTAGTGTAGTCTTGCTTCTGGTCTATCAGCACAGCTATTTCGGATTGTAATAGTTTAGCTTCTTGCTGCATTTCCCGCATTAAATTTTCTAAGGCGTTAATGTCTTTGGCAGTTTTTGCATCCTCTAAGCTTTCACGCCATTCCATTTGTTGCATTAAAAAATCTAAAGGCATGGCAGTATTGGTTTCTGAAATGGCAACTATACCTTGTAACTCTAATAGATATTTTGCGCGATTAGCTGGATTTCTCAGAATTTGGTAGGCTTCATTCGCCAGCGTTGCAAGCTGCATAGACTGCAATTTTTCAGCAGACGATGCACTCACAAAGCGGTCAGGATGTGATTCAGATTGAATCTTACGAAAATTGCTTTCTAGTGTTGCTAACTCAATGTTGAATTTTGGGCTTAGACCAAATAACTCAAAGTGATTTGAACTCAAACCGTAAAGCTTTCGCCACAACCACACTCATCTTTTACGTTAGGATTGATGAATTTAAAACCTTCGTTTAGACCTTCTTTGGTAAAGTCTAATTCTGTACCATCAATATAAACAAGACTCTTAGGGTCAACAATAATAGTTACCCCATTGCTCTCAAATGAGGTGTCTTCGTCGTTTACACTATCTACAAATTCCAGCGTATAAGCCATGCCAGAGCAGCCTGTAGTTTTAACGCCTAGGCGTAATCCTACTCCTTTGCCACGATTGGCTAAAAAGGTTTCAACGCGGCTTGCAGCGGCTCGAGTCAGTGTGATTGCCATTGTTCAGTTCTTTAAGTAATTTAAATTAAGCGAATTCTTTTTAAACAGTTTCTTTGGCTAATTGTTTCGCTTTAATATCTGCCACCGCGGCTTTGATTGCATCTTCAGCCAATACTGAGCAGTGAATTTTTACTGGCGGTAAGGCTAACTCTTCAGAAATTGCAGAGTTCTTAATTGCGTATGCTTCATCAATAGTTTTGCCTTTAAGCCATTCTGTCACTAGTGAGCTAGAAGCAATCGCAGAGCCGCAGCCATACGTTTTGAATTTCGCATCTTCAATAATACCCGCGTCATTCACTTTAATCATCAGCTTCATTACATCGCCACATGCTGGTGCTCCGACCATGCCGGTGCCTACATTAGGGTCATTCTTGTCTAAAGTACCCACGTTACGTGGATTTTCATAATGATCTAAAACTTTGTCTGAATATGCCATTTTATGTCTCCTATACACTTAAAATACATTGCAAACTCATCGTTGACTGCGACTTGCAGTAATTATCGTACTGCCTGCCTCTGGTCGCCTTGATTTTGCTTACTATTTTAACTGTTTGTTATGTATCAATTTATTACTAAAATATTAAAAAACTAATGTGCTGCCCATTGCACCTTGGAAAGATCAATACCATCTTTAAACATCTCCCAAAGTGGCGATAATTCTCTTAATTTATCAATTTTACTTTTCATTAAATTAATCGTGTAATCAATGTCTTCTTCAGTGGTAAAGCGACCAATTGAGAAGCGAATTGAGCTGTGGGCTAATTCATCTGAGCGGCCTAAAGCACGTAGCACATAACTAGGTTCAAGGCTGGCAGAAGTACATGCTGAGCCACTAGAAACTGCAATGCCTTTAACGGCCATAATTAAAGATTCGCCTTCGACATAATTGAAGCTGATGTTTAAATTATGTGGTACGCGATGTTCTAAATCGCCATTGACATACACTTCTTCCATGGTTTCTAGACCATGTAAAAGTTTATCGCGTAATTTGCGAATGCGTGCATTTTCAACGACCATTTCTTCGCGCGCTAGTTTAAATGCTTCACCCATGCCAACAATTTGATGTGTGGCCAATGTGCCAGAACGCATGCCGCGTTCGTGACCACCGCCATGCATTTGTGCTTCAATACGGATGCGTGGTTTACGACGCACATATAAAGCGCCTATGCCTTTTGGGCCGTAGGTTTTATGTGCGCAAAAGCTCATTAAATCGACTGGCAGTTTTTCTAAGTCAATTTCAACTTTGCCTGTTGCTTGTGCGGCATCTACGTGAAAAATAATGCTATTTTCACGGCAAATATTTCCGATAGCGGTAATGTCTTGAATCACGCCAATCTCATTATTCACAAACATTACAGAAGCTAGTACTGTATCTGGGCGAATGGCCGCTTTGAATTTTTCTAAATCTATCAAACCGTTTGGCTCTGGATCTAAATAAGTTGCAGTAAAACCTTGGCGTTCAAGTTCACGCACTGCATCAATCACCGCTTTATGTTCGGTGGTAATGGTAATAATGTGCTTACCTTTTTCTGAGTAGAAGTTAGCCGCGCCTTTAATGGCCAAGTTATTTGATTCAGTTGCGCCTGAGGTCCAGACGATTTCGCGCGGGTCTGCACCCACTAATTTTGCCACTTCTTCGCGCGCATTTTCAACGGCTTTTTCTGCGGTCCAACCATATGGGTGGCTACGTGAAGCTGGGTTGCCAAAGTGCTCAGAAATGTATGGAATCATCTTTGCGGCAACACGAGGATCAACCGGTGTTGTGGCTGAATAATCTAAATAAATAGGTTGCACGTCTGCGCTGTGCGCGTCTCTGGCAAGACCGTTTTCATCAAACATATCTTTTAATACTGGCATTTCAATTGATGCTGACATTCTTTCATTTATCCTTACAATGTATAAATCGGTAATCTAAAACGCTATGGCTTTTTATGCCGCAATAGCCGTTAATTGTTTTAATCTTAAAACTTCATCTTTTAGTGTGACCAGGAATCTTGTAACTTGTTCGGTAGTATTGTCTAATCCAAAACTTACTCTCACTGCACCGCGCGCTGTGTCTTGATCAATGCCCATCGCCAACAACACGTGGCTGGGTTCAGTGCTATCGCTAGAGCAGGCCGAACCGCTCGCAACCGCATAAGATTTACGGTCTAAGGCCATGACTAATGTTTCACCCTCGGTATTGGCCAAACGCGCCAATTTGATGCCAAACATAGTCACATTGACTGCGCTATTGATATTTAATAAGCCGCTTTCAAACTGATCACGCAACATTTTGGTATGGCTGGCATAACTTTTTTGCCTAGCCGCTGCCAACTCGCACGCGGCCCCAAACCCAACAATCGCTGCTACGTTTTCTGTGCCACTACGCAGGTTTTTTTCTTGCCCACCGCCATGTAATAATGGCTCAATATCAATGCGTTTATCTAAAATAAGAGCTGCTGCGCCCTGTGGACCATTAATCTTGTGGCTGGAAAGCGTCATCGCGTGTACGTTTAAATCTGCGAAATTCAGCGGAATTTTACCTAAACCTTGCACCGCATCGCTATGCATAAAAGCGCCTGCAGCACGTGCCATGTCAGCTATGCTAGCAATGTCTTGTATTACGCCCGTTTCGTTATTAGCCAACATTACAGAAACCAAGCTTGTGGGTGCTGAGAGTTGCTGTTTTAATTTTTCTATGGCAACTTTCCCGTCAGCATCGACTGCAATTTGGCGGCTAATAAAACCTAATTGTTGCATCGCCATTGCTGGGCGAGTCACACATGGGTGTTCAATGGCGCTGGTCAAAATTTGACTGACAGGTTTATGGCTAGCCATACCTTTTATGGCAAAATTATTAGCTTCAGTGCCGCATGAGGTGAAAATCACTTGCGAGCTATAGGCGCCACATGATTCTGCCACCTGCGCTCTAGCATTCTCTACCGCATCGCGTGCTGATCGGCCAAAAATATGGCGGCTAGTTGGGTTGCCGCTTTGCGCACGCAACCATGGCAACATCGCTTCTAGCACGCTATTGTCTAGCGCGGTAGTTGCATTATGATCAAAGTAAATGTGTGACATTATTCTGCGTTTTTTTAGTAATTTACTACTTACGCAATTGCTTTATCTAATGATTCAGCATTGTATTTTTCGTTTGAACTTGCAACATTCGTGTTGCAAGCACGTGGTGTAATCGATATTTTTTGACCACTTTTTTGCGTCGCCACCATGTCGCCTAAACTAATGCCAGCGAGATAATCTAATATTTTGCTATTGAGTGTGGCCCATAGGTCGTGGGTCATACAGCGACCTTCGTCGCGGCAGTTTTCGTGTCCACCACACTGGGTTGCATCTATTTGCTCGTCAACCGCATTAATGATTTCAGCCACCGAAATATCTGCGTAGCTTTTCGCTAGCTTGTAACCGCCACCGGGACCGCGAACGCTAATGACTAGGCCTTGGCGACGCAAACGGCTGAATAATTGTTCTAAGTAAGAAAGTGAGATGCTTTGGCGCTCACTAATGCCAGCCAATGTTACCGGCTTTATGATGGCCTCATCGCTGCCCAAATTGTGAGCATCGCTTACCGCAGTTGCTTCGTGCATGGCAAGATCTAACATTGCGGTAACAGCAAATCTACCTTTGGTTGTGAGTCTCATGTGTTTAGGCTAGCCTTAAAAGTTAATCAAATTTTATAATACCTGATAACTTTAGTCAACTATTGAACCGGTTTAGTTCTGCGCTTTGCAGACTAAGATTGGATTAATTTTTTACATCTCAATTTAGCTGGAATGATCTTGCTTAATATCGAATGCGATGGCTACTTGGGCATCACTACCTGTATCAGCAATAAGTGTTTTTAATTGTTTGGTGAGTGCCGCTATTTTTTTATCTTGCGCGGCACTATGTGTGAGTAAGGTTTGCAGTGCTTTGGACATGGTCTCAGGATTAAACTTATCGTTATCATCACTAACTGCATAAGCGGTAAAGCTCGCTGCTTTAGTTGTATTGTTTTTTACTTCATCCTTGGTAGAGGTTTCTTCTTCTAAAATACGCGCAGGAATTCCCACTGCAGTGGCGTTGGCTGGTACATCTTTCACTACTACTGCATTTGAGCCTATTTTAGCGCCGGCACCAATCGTAATCGGCCCGAGTATTTTTGCGCCTGCACCAATTACCACGTTATTTTCTAGTGTTGGGTGACGTTTGCCTTTATTCCAAGAAGTGCCGCCTAAAGTAACGCCATGATAAAGCGTACAATCATCGCCAATAATAGCCGTTTCACCAATCACCACGCCCATGCCGTGATCGATAAATACGCGGCGACCTATAGTTGCGCCTGGGTGAATTTCAATGCCAGTAAGCCAGCGGGCAATGTGTGAATTGAATCGTGCTAGCCAAAAAAAGCGCTGACACCAAAGCCAATGTGATAACCGATGCATCAGTAGTGCATGTACTCCAGGATAAGTAGTGAGTATTTCCCAGTGTGTTCGCGCCGCTGGGTCGCGCTGGAAAACAATAGCGATATCTTCTTTAACGTGTTCAAACATAATTATTGCCTTTCAGAGCTTGTCTCGACAGAGTTGATCGAGGCTTTTGTTGCTAGTATTTATCGTGTTTTTTCGGAGTAACTGTCAGCGTTAGTATGCCACGTAACAGGTTTACTTCTTCTTTTTCTAATCGTATGCGCGCGTAGATGCGACGCATGCGCTCCATTAGTTTTTTTGGTGCTACTGGATTAAGGTAGCCAATATGCAATAAGGTTTCTTCTAAATGCTTGTAAAAGCCTTCAACGCTATCAATGGTGGCTAATTCTATATGTGCATTTTGGCTGAAAGTGGCATCTTCAAGCGCTGCCATGCGGAGTTCGTAACAGATAATTTGCACTGCCGCAGCTAAGTTTAATGATGAATAATCAGCATTGGCTGGAATCATGGCTAACAGCTGGCAATGGTCAAGTTCCTCATTGGTTAAGCCGCTCATTTCAGTGCCAAACACTAAGGCGACGGTTTGCGTGTTAGCAATTTCAATCGCCGTATTAGCAGCAGCCCGCACATTGACTAATTCGTGAGAAAGACTACGTTTGCGTGCGCTCATGCCAATTGCAAAAGCACAGCCAGATAGCGCTTCAGTTAAGGTGTTGGTGACAATCGCATTTTCCAGTAAATCTGCCGCGCCAGTGGATAATGCCGTGGCGTGCGCATCGGGAAAACTATCGGGTTTAACTAAATATAAGTGCTGTAAACCCATGGTTTTCATGGCGCGTGCTGCCGAACCAATATTGCCTGGATGGCTAGTTTGGCAAAGAATCACACGGAAATTTTGC